>DASZEI010000353.1:0-8362 GCA_035940975.1 Jatrophihabitans sp.
GCACCATCTCTCGTGTGCGGGTGTTGATCGTGTCATGGGAGTTCCCTCCGCTGGTGGTCGGCGGCCTCGGCCGGCATGTCGGCCAGCTGGCCCGTCACCTTCGCGCGGCCGGGCACGACGTCCGGGTGCTGACCCGGGGCAGCCGTCCCGAGCCCGAGGAGCAGCGCTACGAGGGGGTCACCGTCTGGCGGGCAGCGGCCGACGAGCTGGCGATCGACTTCGGCAGCGAGAGCGTGCTGGCCTGGACCCAGGCCTTCGAGCACTCGCTGATCCGGGCCGGCCTGCGGCTGGTGACGGGCTGGCGGCCCGACGTCATCCACGCCCACGACTGGCTGGTCGCCCAGACCGCACGGACCCTTCGCGAGGTGACCGGCAGCCCGGTGGTGGTCACCGTGCACGCCACCGAGCACGGCCGGCAGCAGGGCTGGCTGAGCGAGCCGGTTCCGCGCGCCATCCATTCGGCCGAACGCTGGCTGTGCCGCGACGCGGCGGCGGTGATCGCCTGCTCGCGGTTCATGGCGGCGCAGGTCAGCGAGGTGTTCGATCTGGAGCCGGGCAGGGTGCGGGTGATCGGCAACGGAGTCGACGCCCTTTCCGCGACTGAGTCTCGACTTGAACTTGATACCGACGCTGCCGCTGCGGACGTGGGCGCTGGTGCCGGGCCGAGCCAGGCGCGGACGTACTCCGGCCGGCCGCTGCTGGTGTTCGCGGGGCGGCTGGTACACGAGAAGGGCTTGCAGGAGCTGATCAAGGCACTGCCGCTGCTGCGCCAGGAGCTGCCCGGGGTCCGGCTGGTGGTGGCCGGTGCCGGCCAGCAACTGGCCGACCAGCAGGACCGGGCGGCGCGCTACCGGGTCGAGGACCTGATCGACTGGGCCGGCTTTCTCGGGGCCGCGGAGCTCGCCGGGCTGCTCGCCGCCGCGGACCTGGTGGTGGTGCCCTCGCTGTACGAGCCGTTCGGGATGGTGGCGCTGGAGGCGCAGCTGGCCGGTACCCCGGTGGCCGTCTCGGACACCGGCGGCCTGGCCGAGCTGGTCGAGGCCGGCCGCACCGGCCTGCGGTTCGCTCCGGAAAGCCCGGCCGCGATCGCCGCCGCGGTGCGCGACGTGGTGGGCGATCCGGCCGCCGCGCGCCGGCGGGCGGCGCTGGCCCAGCGCCGGGCCAGGCAGGAGTTCGGCTGGGCGGCGGTGGCGGCCCGGACCGCCGAGGTCTACGCCGGCGTGCTGCCGGGTGGCTCCGGGGCGGGTGGCTCAGAGGCGGGCTCAGGATAGGCCGAGCTTGGCGGCCATGTCGGCGATCGCGGCCCGGGTGTCGGCGCCGGCCTCGTGGTCATCGCGCCGGTTGCGGATCACCCGGGCCGGCACCCCGACCGCGACCGAGTACGGCGGCAGGTCGCGGGTTACCACCGCATTGGCGGCCACCACGCAGCCGTCGCCGATCACCGTGCCGCGCACCACCGACACCTTGTTGGCCAGCCACACGTCGGCGCCGACCCGCACCGGGGACTTGACGATCCCCTGGTCCTTGATCGGGCGCTCGATGTCGGCGAAGACGTGGTCGAAGTCGGTCACGTAGACCATGTCGGCGATGATGCTGGCGGCGCCGATGCTGATGTCGAGGTAGGCGTTGACCACGTTGTTGCGCCCGAACACCACCTTGTCGCCGATCCGCAGGGTGCCCTCGTGGCAGCGCAGCGAGGTGCCGTCGCCCAGATGCACCCAGCGACCTAGTACCAGCCGCCCGAAACCCGGCCGGGCGAACAACTCGACGTTCTTGCCGATGAACACGAAGCCGTTCGTGACGACATGCGGGTTGGCGAGCTTGAACCGCCAGAACCGCCAGTACCGCAGCAGGTACCACGGGGTGTAGGCCCGGTGCCGCAGCACCCAGCGCAGGCTGGCCACGCTGAACCAGCGGGGCTGGTCGGCAGCGCGGGCGCGGAACCGCCATCGGCCGAACACGGCTCAGTCCGCCAGCCCGAGCAGCTCGAGCACCTCGGACGGCTTGGCGCACAGCCGCAGCGCGCCGGCCGCCGTCAGCTCGGTCGCCGAGCCGTAGCCCCAGAGCGCGCCGGCGCAGCCCAGGCCGTGCGCCGCCGCCCCGAGAACGTCATGGCTGCGGTCACCCACCATCAGCACGGTCGCCGGATCAGGATTCCCCAGCCGGCGCAGCGCCTCGCCCACCACCAGCGCCTTGGACTCCCGTCGACCGTCGAGGGTGTCCCCGCAGACGGTCTGGAAGAAGCCGGCCAGCCCGAGGTGCGCCACGATCCGGCTGGCGTGCGGCTCGGGCTTGCTGGTGGCGACCGCCAGCCGGTAACCGCGCCCGGCCAGGGCCTGCAGGATGTCGAGCACGCCGTCGTAGCAGCAGGTGTCGAACATGGCACCGCCCTCGACGTAGTGCTGGCGGTAGGTGGTGACGACCTGGGCCACCCGGTGCTCACCCACCAGCGGGGGCAGCGAATGCGAGAACGGCGGCCCCAGCAGCGACCGCGCGGTGTCCGCGTCGACCCAGTCCAGGCCGGCCTCGGCGAAGCTGGCCCGCAGCGCGCCGAGGATTCCGGGGGCGGAGTCGCTCAGGGTCCCGTCGAGATCGAACAGGACGGTGTCGATCATTCCGGCTTCGTCCCGGTGATCTCGACGTTGTAGAACAGCCGGGCCGGCACCACCCGGGCCAGCACCGTCGAGTCCAGCCGGTGCAGCCGCTGCCAGTTCGTGAAGGCGAACATCGCCCAGCCGAAGCCGAGCTTGTCACGCGGCACGGCGGCCTCGAACGTCCGCACCGGCCAGCCGAACCAGGCCGCGGTCAGCTCGTCGGTCCGGGTCCGGACGCCGGTGGCGCCGGCCCGCTCGGCCAGCCGGCGCAGCTCTGCCGGGTCGAAGGTGTGCAGGTCGACGACGGCTTCGAGGGCCGCGGCCCGCGACGAGGCGTCCAGCTCCGTCTTGGGCCGGGACCAGGACTTGAACCGGTCGAGCCGGGTCACCCGGGTGGTGGCCCACCAGGTCAGCCGGGACAGCCGGCGGGCGATGAAGTCGCCGTAGCGGGTCGGCTCGCCGGCGAAGACGAACCGGCCGCCCGGCTTGAGCACCCGCAGCACCTCGGCGAACGCCTGCTCGACGTCGGGGATGTGGTGCAGCACGGCATGCCCGACCACCAGGTCGAAGCTGTCGTCGTCGTAGGGGATCGACTCGGCGTCGGCGACCCGGCCCTCGACGTCGAAGCCCAGGTTGGCGGCGTTGCGCCGGGCCACCTCGACCATGCCGGGGCTCAGGTCGGTCACCGCGCCGGAGCCGATCACGCCCGCCAGCTTGAGATTGAGCAGGAAGAAGCCGGTGCCGCAGCCCAGTTCCAGCGCCCGGCCGTAGGGCCAGCCGGTGGTGCCGGCGACATGGGCGAACCGGTCGCGGGCGTAGTCGATGCAGCGCTGGTCGAAGCTGATCGACCACTTCTCGTCGTAGGTGCCGGCTTCCCAGTCGTGGTAGAGCACGTTGGCGAGCTTCGGGTCGCGCCAGGCCGCCTCGACCTGCTCGGCGGTGGCGATGCTGACAGTCGGATCCTGGGTGGCGGACATGCTCAGTTCCCGACGAACTCGGCCTTGCCGGGCCCGGAGGAGATGAACGAGGCCATCCCGCGCTGCTTGTCCTCGGTGGCGAACAGGCCGGCGAACAGCTGGGATTCCAGCTTGAGGCCACTGGCCAGGTCGGTCTGCAGGCCGCCGTCGATGGCGGCCTTGGCCGCCCGCAGCGCCAGCGCCGGGCCACGGGCGAACTTCACCGCCATCGCCTGCGCGGTCTCATAGACCTCGTCGGCGGGCACCACCACGTCCACCAGGCCCAGCTGGTGCGCCTCCTTGGCGTCGACGAACCGTCCGGTGAAGATCAGGTCCTTGGCCCTGGCCGGGCCGATCAACCGGGCCAGCCGCTGGGTGCCGCCCATCCCGGGAATGAGGCCCAACAGGATCTCGGGCTGGCCCCACTTGGCGTTGTCGGCACTGATCCGGAAGTCGGCGGTCAGCGCCAGCTCGCAGCCGCCGCCGAGGGCGTAGCCGGTCACCGCCGCGATCACCGGCTTGGGCAGCTGGGCGATGGCGTCCAGCGAGGACGACACCGCGCCGGCCCGGCGCTGCATGTCCTGGGCGGACATGGTGTGCATCTCCTTGACGTCGGCGCCGGCCACGAACACCTTCGGCCCGCCCCACAGGATGACGGCCCGGATGTCGTCGCGCCGGTCGCACTCGGCAGCCGCCGCGCGCAACTCTTCCTGCACCTCGGTGTTCAGGGCGTTCACCGGGGCCCGGTCGATCCGGACGGTGGCCACGCCGTCGGCGACCTCGAGCGCTACGTAGGAAGTCATGGCCGCGAGCCTACCCAGGGCCATCGACCTTATCGTGCGCGATCCGGCTCAGCGGGCACGGGCGAAGTAACGGCCGTCCTCGTGCTCGACGAGAAGATCCAGCGCGAAGGCCTGGGACAGGTTCTGCGACGTCAGCACGTCCTCGATCAGGCCCTGGGCGACCACCTTGCCCTCGCTCAGCAGCAGCGCGTGGCTGATGCCCAGCGGGATCTCCTCGACATGGTGGGTCACCAGGATCATCGCCGGCGCCTCCGGATCGGCGGCGAGCCTGGCCAGCCGGCGCAGCAGGTCCTCCCGGCCGCCGAGGTCCATGCCGGCGGCCGGGTCGTCCAGCAGCAGCAGCTCCGGATCGGTCATCATGGCCCGGGCAATCTGCACCCGCTTGCGCTCGCCCTCGCTCAAGGTGCCGTAGCTGCGCTCGGCGAGCTCGGCCACCCCGAACCGGGCCAGCAGGGTCCGGGCCCGCCGGACGTCCAGGCGTCCGTAGGCCTCCCGCCAGCGCCCGATCACGGCGTAGCCGGCCGAGACCACCACGTCGATCACCAGCTCACCGGACGGGATCCGCTGGGCCAGCGCCGCCGAGGACAGCCCGATCCGGGGGCGCAACTCGAAGACGTCGACCGTGCCCAGCCGTTCGCCGAACACCACCACGGCGCCGGTGGTGGGATGCATCGTGGTGGCGGCCAGTTGCAGCAGGGTGGTCTTGCCCGCGCCGTTGGGCCCGAGCACCGCCCAGCGCTCGTCCTCCTCCACCGTCCAGTCGACGGAGTCGAGCAGCAGCTTGCTACCCCGCCGGACCGTCACCTGGCGCAACTGCAGGATGGCGTCGGGATCTGGTTCGAAGTCGGGGGCCACCACGCCCCCTATCCAACCGCACGTTCACAACCGGTGAGAAAACGGCCCGCCCGGTGGCGGCGTAAGGTCGCCTGAGCTATGGAACCCGCAACCGACCTCAGCCTCAGCCTGGCCCACCGGCTGGGTGCCAGCCCCGACAACCTGGTGGCGTGGCCGGGCGAGCCGTTTCCGCTGGGTGCCAGCTGGGACGGCGAGGGCACCAATTTCAGCGTCTGGTCACCGACCGCCACCCGGGCCGAGGTGTGCCTGTTCGCCGGCGGCAGCGCCGAGACCCGGGTCCGGCTGGTGGAGAAGAGCTTCCACATCTGGCACGGCTACCTGCCGGGGGTCAATCCGGGGCAGCGCTACGGCTTCCGGCTCGACGGGCCGCACCAGCCGACGGCCGGCCGGCTGTTCAACCCGGCCAAGCTGCTGATCGACCCGTACGCCCGAGCCATCGAGGGCGACTTCATCGACAACGTCGCCTGCTACCCCCACAACGACCTGAACTCCGCACCCTTCGTGCCGCGCTCAGTGGTGGCCGTGGACGGCTTTCCCTGGGGCAGCGACCCCCGGCCGAACACCGCCTGGGAAGACACCATCATTTACGAGCTGCACGTGCGGGGGTTCACCGCGCGCCACCCGGACATCCCGGCCGACCTGCGCGGCACCTACGCCGGCCTCGGGCACCCGGCGGCCATCTCCTACCTCAAGCAGCTGGGCATCACCGCCGTCGAGCTGCTGCCGATCCACCACTTCGTCAACGAGCCGGCACTGCAGCGGCGCGGCGCGAAGAACTACTGGGGCTACAACTCGATCGGCTTCTTCGCCCCGCACGCCGCCTACGCCACCCACACCGGCCGGCTCGGTGGCAACCAGGTCCGCGAGTTCAAGGCGATGGTGCGCGCGATGCACGCCGCCGGCATCGAGGTGATCCTGGACGTCGTCTACAACCACACCGGCGAGGCGAAGCCGGACGGGCCGATGCTGTCGTTCCGGGGCATCGACAACATCGGCTACTACCGGGTCGATCCGCAGGACTCGGCCAAGTACCTGGACTACACCGGCTGTGGCAACACCCTGGACGTCCGGACGCCGGCCGTGCTGCAGCTGGTGATGGACTCGCTGCGCTACTGGGTCACCGAGATGCACGTGGACGGCTTCCGGTTCGACCTGGCCTCGGCGCTGGCCCGGTCGCTGCACGACGTCGACAAGCTGTCCTCGTTCTTCGACACCATCCACCAGGACCCGATCATCAGCCGGGTCAAGCTGATCGCCGAGCCCTGGGACGTCGGCGCCGGCGGCTACCAGGTGGGTGAGTTCCCGCCGCTGTGGACGGAATGGAACGGCAAGTATCGCGACACGGTAAGGGATTTCTGGGCGCACGGCGCCGGGGGTGTCCGGGACCTGGCGTTCCGGCTGACCGGGTCCTCGGACCTCTACGCCGACGACGGCCGGCTGCCGTTCGCCTCGATCAACTTCATCACCGCGCACGACGGTTTCACGATGCGCGACCTGGCCAGTTACCTGCGCAAGCACAACGAGGCCAACGGCGAGGGGAACGCCGACGGCACCGAGGACAACCGCTCGATCAACTTCGGGGTGGAGGGCGAGACGGCCGACCCGGCGGTGAACGCGCTGCGCCTGAAGCAGGTTCGCAACCTGCTCACCACGCTGCTGCTCTCGACCGGGGCGCCGATGCTGGTGGCCGGCGACGAGCGCTACCGCACCCAGGGCGGCAACAACAACGCCTACGTGCAGGACAACGAAGTCTCCTGGCTGGACTGGGAGGACACCGCGGCCGGCGCCGACCTGCTCGAGCTCACCAGGCGGCTGATCGCGCTGCGCAGGGCGTCGCCGGTGCTGCGGCAACGGGCGTTCTTCGAGGGTCGGGCGGTCGATCAGGACGGCTGCAAGGACCTGGCCTGGTTCCACCCGGGCGGTGGCGAGCTGAGCGACCGCGACTGGTTCGACCCGGGGCTGCGGACCATCGGCATGTACCTCGACGGCCGCGGCCTGCGGCACCGCGGCCGGCGCGGGGAGATCATCCAGGACGAGTCCTACCTGCTGCTGCTGCACTCCGGTGAGCAGTCGGTCAACTTCGCGCTGCCCGGGCTGCCCTGGGCCGATCGCTACCAGGTCGTGATCGACACCACCGAGGTGGGCGGGCGCTCGACCGCCGGACCGATCGAGGGCGGCACCGAGCTCAGCCTGGCCGGCCGGTCGGTGCTGCTGCTGCGCGCCGACCGCGACTGACGCCGCCGACTGCGGCTCCGGCTGCGACCGCGGCGCTGGCGCCGACCGCGACTGAGCTGCCGGGCGCTGACCGCTGGCCAGCCGACTAGGCGGATCGCCCAACAGCGGATACCCCACTTCCGGTCCGGTGCGAGGTCGGGACAGAATCGAGGCTCCGACGAGTGAAGGGATCACCCCCATGACGACCCGGCTCAATCCGTACCTCAACTTCCGCGACACGGCGCGCGAGGCGATGGAGTTCTACCACTCGGTGTTCGGCGGTGAGCTGAACGTGAGCACGTTCGCCGAGATGCAGGCCAGCGAGGATCCGGCCGAGCAGGACAAGGTTATGCACGCGATGCTGGTGAACGAGCAGGGCCTGACGCTGATGGCAGCCGACACGCCGAACAGCATGGAGTACGCCACCGGCACCAACTTCGCCGTCTCGCTGAGCGGCGATGACGAGGGCGAGCTGCGCGGCTACTGGGACAAGCTGTCGGACGGCGCGACCGTCACCATGCCGCTGGAGAAGGCGCCCTGGGGTGACATGTTCGGCATGTGCGTCGACCGCTTCGGCGTCAGCTGGCTGGTCAACATCAGCGGCGAGCAACCGGCCTGACCTCGCCGGGGGCAAAACTCCGTTGTCAGCGTCGTGCGGCTGGCCCATCATCATCGCCATGACGACTGACAGCGAGCGGGTACGGACGGGTCCGGGTGGCTCCGCGGCGGTCGTCCGTCAGCAGCCCGGCCTCGGCTGGAGGTCGATCCCGGCCCAGCCGTGACCGCCGCGCTGCTGGCCGGACTGCTGGCCGGGTACTCGGTCGCCATGCCGGTCGGCCCGATGGCCACCTACCTGGTCGCGCTGAGCGCCCGGACGTCGGTCCGGGTCGGCGCAGCCGCGGCTCTGGGGATAGCCACCGTGGACGGCGGGTACGCGGTT
>DASZEI010000354.1:0-5218 GCA_035940975.1 Jatrophihabitans sp.
GAGGCATACTTGCAGACGTTACGGATATTTCTGTGAGATGGCCGTTTGCCACCGACGAGTGGTGTCAGGGCTGCGGCCGCCGACCTGGGCAGATCGTCCCGGATGCCCCAAGTGGCTGGTCTGACGGCGTAAATCAGGCAGTGCGCGGCACTACCCTGGAAGGCACATGTCCTCGCCAGCGCAGCCGTCCGAGCCGCCGCGACCACCCAAGTCGCCACGGCGCGGCCGGCCTTCCCGCCGCCGGACGTCCGAGCGACCGGCGGTCCCCGCGCCGGCCACGAAACAGGTCGCCACTGAACAGATCAGGGAACTCACACGGCGGATCGCCGAGCTGGGTCCGCGGGACTCCCACCAGCTGAGTCGCCGGCTGCACGGCACCGGCGCGGACCCCGGCCGGCTGGCGGCGCTGACCGGCGACCTGGAACGAGCCGAGCAGCGGCTGCGCCGGCGCCGGGCAGCGGTGCCGCCCATCAGTTACCCCGCCGACCTGCCGGTCAGCCAGCGCCGGGACGACCTGCTGGCAGCGATCGCCGAGCACCAGGTAGTGGTTGTGGCCGGTGAGACCGGGTCGGGCAAGACCACCCAGCTTCCCAAGCTGTGCCTGGAGCTGGGCCGCGGCGTCAAGGGCATGATCGGGCACACCCAGCCGCGCCGGATCGCCGCCCGCGCGGTCGCCGAGCGGGTCGCCGAGGAACTGGGCACCGAGGTCGGCGAGGCGGTCGGATTCGCGGTCCGGTTCACCGACCGGGTCAGCGACACCAGCCTGATCAAGCTGATGACCGACGGCATCCTGCTGGCCGAGATCCAGCGGGACCGGCTGCTGCGCGCCTACGACACGATCATTCTCGACGAGGCGCACGAGCGCAGCCTCAACATCGACTTCCTGCTGGGCTACCTCAAGCAGCTGCTGGCCCGCCGTCCCGACCTGAAGCTGATCATCACCTCCGCGACCATCGACCCGCAGCGCTTCGCCGAGTACTTCGATGGCGCGCCGATCCTGGAGGTGTCCGGACGCGGCTATCCGGTCGAGGTCCGGTACCGGCCGATCGTCGATCCCGAGGCGGAGACCGAGGAGGAGCGCGACCAGATCACCGCGGTCTGCGACGCGCTGTCCGAACTGCGCCGCGAGCCGCCCGGCGACGTGCTGGTGTTCCTGTCCGGGGAACGGGAGATCCGCGACACCGCCGACGCGATCAACGCCATGAAGCTGCCCGACACCGAGGTGCTGCCGCTGTACGCCCGGCTGTCGGCGGCCGAGCAGCACCGGGTGTTCGCCGGCCATCGCGGCCGGCGGGTGGTGCTGGCCACCAACGTCGCCGAAACCTCGCTGACGGTGCCGGGGATCAAGTACGTGATCGATTCGGGCACCGCCCGGATCTCGCGCTACAGCCAGCGCACCAAGGTGCAGCTGCTGCCGATCGAGGCGATCTCGCGGGCCTCGGCCATCCAGCGGGCCGGCCGGTGCGGGCGCACCTCGGAGGGAATCTGCATCCGGCTGTACTCCGAGCCCGACTTCGAGTCCCGGCCGGAGTTCACCGACCCGGAGATCCTGCGCACCAACCTGGCCTCGGTGATCTTGCAGATGGCCTCGCTCGAGCTGGGCCCGGTGGAGCAGTTCGGCTTCCTGGACCCGCCGGACTCCCGCCAGATCGCCGACGGCATCGCGCTGTTGACCGAGCTCGGCGCGCTGCAGCCGGCCGCGGCGCAGGCCGGCGCCAGATCGGAGCGGCAACCCAGGCTGACCGAGCTCGGCCGCCGGATCGCCCAACTGCCGGTGGATCCGCGGCTGGCCCGCATGATCGTCGAGGCCGACCGGCGCGGCTGCCTGCGCGACGTGCTGGTGCTGGCCGCGGCGCTGTCGATCCAGGACCCGCGGGAGCGCCCGGCCGAACACCAGCAGGCCGCCGACCAGCAGCACGCCCGGTTCGCCGACCCGACGTCGGACTTCGCCGGTTACCTCAACCTGTGGCGACACGTCCGCGAGCAGCAGGAGCAGCTGTCCTCCAGCCAGTTCCGCCGGATGTGCCGGACCGAGTACCTGTCCTACCTGCGGATCCGGGAATGGCAGGACCTGGCCGGCCAGCTGCGCCAGATCGTCAAGGGGATGGGGGTGCGGATCGGCGACCAGCCCGGCGATCCGGAGCAGGTGCACCGCAGCCTGCTGTCCGGCCTGCTGTCCCACATCGGGCTCAAGGACACCGCCCGCCGCGACTACCTGGGCGCGCGCAACGCCAGGTTCGCGGTCTTTCCCGGCTCGGCCCTGTTCAAGAAGCAGCCGACCTACCTGATGGCCGCCGAGCTGGTGGAGACGTCGCGGCTGTGGGCCCGGGTGAACGCCGGCATCAAGCCCGAGTGGGCCGAGGAGCTGGCGCCGCACCTGGTCAAGCGCACGTACAGCGAGCCGCACTGGGAACGCAACCGGGCCGCGGTGCTCGCCTACGAGCGGGTCACCCTGTACGGGGTGCCGCTGGTGGTCGCGCGCAAGCTCGACTACGCCGCCATCGACCCGGGGCTGTGCCGGGAGCTGTTCATCCGGCACGCGCTGGTGGAGGGCGACTGGCAGACCCGGCACCACTTCTTCGCCGCGAACCGGGCGCTGGTGGCCGAGGTCCAGGACCTGGAGAACCGGGCTCGCCGGCGCGACATCCTGGTCGACGACGAGTCGGTGTTCGCCTTCTACGACCAGCGGATCCCGAACTCGGTGGTGTCCGGGCGGCACTTCGACGCCTGGTGGAAGAAGGCCCGGCACCAGCAGCCGGACCTGCTGGACCTGTCCACCGGCCAGCTGGTCCGGCCGGGCGCGGAGTCGATCTCGGCCGAGCAGTTCCCGGACCGCTGGACCACCGGTGACTACCAGCTGGAGCTGAGCTACCGCTTCGAACCGGGCGCGGCCGCCGACGGCGTGACGGTCGGCATCCCGCTGCCGGTGCTGAACGAGGCCACCGCTGCCGGCCTGGACTGGCAGGTGCCGGGGCTGCGCACCGAGCTGGTGACCGCGCTGCTGCGCACCCTGCCCAAGCAGCTGCGGCGCGCCGTGGTGCCGGTGCCCGACACCGCGGCGGCGCTGGTGGCCGCACTCGGCGACGACATCGTCGGTTCGGGCGCCCAGCTGACCAAGGTGCTCAGTGCCGAGCTGCGCACCCTGCGGGGCGTCGACATCCCGCAGGACGCCTGGGAGCTGGACCGGCTGCCCGAGCACCTGCGCCCGACCTATCAGGTGCTCGACGAGCAGGGCCGGGTGCTCGGTGCGGGCAAGGACCTGGCCGAGCTGCAGGCCCGGTTCGCGCCGGCCGTCACCGCGACGCTGGAGAGCGTGACCGCCGACCTGGCGCGCGACCGGCTGGCCGACTGGGACTTCGACGCGCTGCCCCGCTCGGTACGCCGGGAGGTGGCCGGCTACCCGGTCACCGGCTACCCGGCGCTGGTCGCCGAGGACGGCAAGGTCGCGATCCGGGTGCTGGACTCGGCCGCCAAGCAGCAGCGCGAGATGCTGGGCGGCACCCGGCAGCTGCTGATCAACACCGTGCCCTCGCCGGTCAAGCAGCTGATCCGGGGGCTGAGCCTGCGGCAGCGGCTGACCCTGAGCAGGGCGCCGCACGGCTCGCCCGGTGCCCTGCTGGCCGACTGCGTCGCGGCCGCGGTGGACCAGCTGATGAACCGGGCCGGCGGCCCGCGCTGGGACCGGGCCGGCTTCACCGAGCTGCGCGCCCAGGTCGCCGCCGGCCTGCCGGCCACCGCCGCCAGCATCGTGGCGGTGGTGGAGAAGGTGATGGCCGCCGTGCACGAGGTGGAGGTCGCGCTCGACGCCTGCGCCGCTGCCCCGCTGGCGCCGGTGGTCGCCGACGTCCGGGCCCAGCTGGACGGCCTGATCTATCCCGGCTTCGTCACCGACACCGGCGCGAGCCAGCTGCCGCAGTTGCCGCGCTACCTGCGCGCGATGGTGCAGCGGCTGGCCGACGCGCCCGGCAACCTGGCCCGCGACCGGGACCGCCAGGCCCAGGTCGAGGTGGTGCTGGCCGACTTCAACCAGCTCCGTGCCGAGCTGCGCGCCAGGCTCGGCACCGATCCTGCTGGCCTCACGGACCTGCGCTGGATGATCGAGGAGTTGCGGGTCAGCCTGTTCGCGCAGCGGCTGGGCACCGCCCATCCGGTGTCGGTGCCGCGGATCCAGAGCGCGATGGACGCGCTGGAAGAGTCAGCGGAGTCGGCGGGTCTCCTCCGCTGACTCCGATTCGACGGCCGCGCTCATCCCCCGGTAGTACCTGCCCCGGAAGAACACCAGCGGTTCGGTGATCTCCCAGTGCACGTTCATCCGCTCGATCTCGGCGATCACCACGGTGTGGTCCCCGGCCGGTGACTCGCTGCGGACGCTGCACTCCAGCCAGCCGAGGGCGTCGTGCAGCAGCGGCGCGCCGTTGCCCCCCACCGACCAGGACGCCTCGCTGAACCGGTCCACCGCCTTGGTGGCGAACGTGCGGCTGAGCGCTTCCTGCCCGGCCGACAGGACGTTGACCGCGATGTTGCCGACGTCCCGCAATACCGGCCAGGTGGTCGAGGAGGTGGCCGGGCAGAACAGCACCAGCGGCGGTTGCAACGACAGCGAGGTGAACGAGTTCATCGCCATGCCCACCGGGCCGCCCTCGGTGAGCGCGGTGATCACCGCGACGCCGGTCGGATAGTGCCCCAGCACGTGTCGCAGCAGGTCGGCGTCCGGACCCCGCAAATCGGGTCGGAAGGCCGCCACCACGTCGTCGCTCACGAGGCCAGACTAGTCAGCCGGGCTACCGGAGAACTATCTCAAAGGTGCCTGGACTGGCGTGCCGGGCGGCGTGCATAGGCTGGTGGCGGCGGACGGGCGCAGGGCCGAGCGGCACCGGCAGCGAGGGGACGAGGCAGCGAGGATGGAACTGACCGAAGCGATCCGGTGCCGGCGCAGCACGGCTCCGGTAACCGACGCCGCGCCCACCGACGCCCAGCTCTATGACTACCTGACGCTGGCCGCCCACAGCCCCGACCATGCCGGCCTGCGGCCCTGGCGGCTGGTGCCGTTGCGCGGCGGCGACCGGGACCGGCTCGGCGCGGCGCTGGTGGCCGGCTTCGGCGACCAGCCGGGCACCCCGCAAGCGGCCCGGACGGCGGCCAAGGCGCTGCGCGCCCCGCTGTTGCTGAGCATCATCACCGCCCCCGTCGAGCACCGCAGGGTCCCGGCGTGGGAGCA
>DASZEI010000355.1:0-2218 GCA_035940975.1 Jatrophihabitans sp.
GTCTCTGGGCCCAGCTCACGATGACCGGCTCACGCCACGTCCTTCACCGGGATCCGCGAAGAGCCGCCAAACCCGGGTCCAAGCTGCACGTGCTCACCGACGCCACCGGCCTGCCGCTGGCCGTGGCGACCTCGGCGGCCAACACCCACGACAGCCTGGCGCTGATCCCGCTGGTGCAGGCCATTCCCGCGATCCGGTCCCGCCGCGGACCGCGGCGGCGCCGGCCGGACAAGCTGCACGCCGACAAGGGTTACGACTATCCGCACCTGCGGGCCTGGCTACGCCGACGCCGCATCACTCCGCGGATCGCCCGCCGCGGCGTGGAGAACAGCACCCGGCTGGGCCGGCACCGCTGGGTCGTCGAGCGGTCCTTCGCCTGGCTGACCGGCTACCGCCGGCTGACCATCCGCTACGAACGCTCTGCCCGGCTGTTCACCGCATTCCTCACCCTGGCCGCCACCTTGACCTGCTACAAGAAGCTCACCACGTGAGACGAGCTCTAATACTGCAACGGCACTTGAGGGTGTGTCGCTGCGGGGTGTCGATCGGGGCTGGTAGCAGCGTGTGCGGATGCGCTGTGATGGCCTGGTGGCCGAGGTGCAGGGCTGGGCGGCGGGCCTGGAGGAGGTGCACGCCCGGATCGCCGGCGTGTTCGCCCGGTCCGAGCCGCGGGCCCGGGTGCTGGCCTATCTGCGTGGGCTGCTGGGCCAGCTGGAGCGCAAGAACGGCTGGACGCTGGCCGAGGCGGCCGGCGAGGTGTCTCCGGACGGGATGCAGCGGCTGCTGCGTACCGCGGACTGGAACGCCGACGCGGTCCGCGACGAGCTGCGCTCCTATGTGGTCGAGCGGCTCGGCCCGGGCGGGGTGCTCATCGTCGATGAGACCGGCTTCATCAAGAAGGGCAGCCGCTCGGCCGGGGTGGGCCGGCAGTACACCGGCACCACCGGCAAGATCGACAACTGCCAGATCGGGGTCTTCCTGGCCTACGCCACCCCGGCCGGTCGGGCGCTGATCGACCGGGAGCTCTACCTGCCGAAGTCCTGGACCGACGACCGCGACCGGGCCCGTGCCGCCGGCATCGGCGACGAGGTCGGCTTCGCCACCAAACCCGAGCAGGCCCGCCGCATGCTCACCCGGGCCCTGGACGCCGGGGTGCCGGCCGGCTGGTTGACCGCTGATGAGATCTACGGCCAGGACAAGCGGCTGCGGGTCTGGTGCGAGCAGCACGGCCTGCCCTACGTGCTGGCCACCCGCAGCAACGACACCGTCGCCACCCTCGACTGGCGGCAGCGCCGGGTTCGCGCCCTGGTCGCCGAACTGCCCGAGGCGGCCTGGGCTCGCCGGTCGGCCGGGATCGGCGCGCACGGCCAGCGGCTCTACGACTGGGCCCGGGTGGAGCTGCTGGCCGGGTTCGATCCCGGCTGGGCACGTTGGGTGCTGGCCCGCCGCAGCATCCCGCAGACTCCCGAGGAGACACCGGAGCTGGCCTTCTACGTCTGCGCCGGACCGGCCGAGACCACCCTCGAGCAGCTCATCGCGGTGGCCGGCGGCCGCTGGCGGATCGAGGAGTGCTTCCAGGCGGCCAAGAACGAGGCGGGACTGGCCTCCTACCAGGTGCGCGGCTACACCGCCTGGTATCGACACATCACCCTGGCCATGCTCGCCCACGCCTATCTGTCGGCCACCCGCGCGACCGCGGAAAGAGCGGCGCCGCAGCCGGAACCGGCCAGCTCATCGCGCTGACCGTGCCCGAGCTGCGGCGCCTGCTCAACACCCTCATCCGCACCCCGAGGCCGGATTTGGACCACACCGCGGACTGGTCCTGGTGGCGCCGACGACGCCAGTCCCAGGCCCGCGCCGCCCACTACCGAGCCCGCGGACAAGAACCGCCATAACTGCCGTTGCAGTATTAGAGCTTGTCTCACGTGGATGATCGGTGACCTGTGCGGTGTTGTCGGACCATGCGGGAGCGACTCGGACAGGAGTTGGTGCCTGATGGGCTGTGGAAGATCGTCGAGCCGCTGATTCCGCCGCAGACCGAGCGCCCGCAGGCGGCGGCACCCGGCACGTCGAGGACCGGGCGGTGTTCACCGCGGTCGTCTACGTGCTGACCATCGGCTGCGCCTGGCGACACCTGCCAGCGGAATCGAGGTCTCCAAGGCCACCGCGCACCGGCGCTTCGTGGCCTGGTCCCAGGCCGGGCTGTGGCGGCGGCTGC
>DASZEI010000356.1:0-7331 GCA_035940975.1 Jatrophihabitans sp.
CGCCGGCAGAACGCGGCGAAGTCGTGCAGGCCGATCAGCTTCGAGCCGGCCTGCTGCATCGCAGCCGCGTCAAGCCGGCGTTTCCAGCCGACGGTGTCCAGCCGCCGCAGCGCCGGCACGCCGTAGTCGGCATCGCAGATCCGGTAGCGGTAGCGGCGCCAGAGCGCGCCGAACCGGGCGTCGAAGTGAGCCGGCGCCGTCACCACCGAGTACACCCGGACGTCCGGCGGCAGCAGCCCGGCGAGCCGCCGTACGATCCGGTCCCGCTCCTGCTCCCAGCGGGCCGCGTCCACGTCGCAGTGACAGACCTGCCCGCTGGCGTGCACGCCGGCATCGGTGCGCCCGGCCACCACCACCGGCACCCGTGACACCCGGAACAGCGTGCTCAGCGCCTCCTCCAGGACCGCCTGGACGGTCCGCAGCCCCGGCTGGGCAGCCCAGCCGGCGAAGTCCGTCCCGTCGTAACCCAGGTCCAACCGCAAACGGACGAGCCCGCCTCCCCCAGCGGGGGAAGCGGGCTCATCAGTAGCAGTCATCGTGGAAATGGTGCACTCAGCGCGGCGACGCGCCTACTTCTCCTCGGTGTCGCCGCTGTCGGCGTCGTCCTCGTCAGCACGCTGCGAAGGCGGCAACTCGAAGCCTGCGGCCTCGGCAGCCTCGGTGGTGGCGAACCACACCTCGGGGATCGTCCGGTCATAGAACGGGCTGTCCGGGACGTGGTAGAGCATCGAGCCGGCATTTCCCTTGATCGGGAAACCTTCCGGCTGCGAGCCGTCCTCGAGCGGGGCATGGCTGCCTTCGCCGTATGGCTGCTCCGAGGCCGTTGCGTCAGCGGCCGACGCCTCGCCGGCGACCTTGGCAGCGGTCGGCGACTCGGCCGCCGCATCCTGGGCGATCTCGGCGGTACGGCCGGTCGGAGCCTTGGACGGCGCGACCTTGGTGCCACGGGACCGCTCGGCCTCGCGGACCACCCGAGCCGCGGCGCTCAGCTCCTCGACCAGCTCGATGACGGCCATCGCGGCGTTGTCACCCTTGCGCGGGTTGACCTTGATGATCCGGGTGTAGCCGCCGGGCCGCTCGGAGAACTTCGGACCGATCTCGGCGAACAGCTTGTGCACCACGTCCTTGTTCCGGATGACCTTGAGCACCTGGCGCCGATCGTGCAACTCACCGTGCTTGGCGAACGTGATCAGCTTCTCGGCCAGCGGGCGCAGCCGCTTGGCCTTCGCCTCGGTGGTGGTGATCCGGTCGTGCTCGAACAGCGCGGTCGCGAGGTTCGCGAGCAGCAGGCGCTCGTGTGCCGGACCGCCGCCGAGGCGAGGACCCTTGGTGGGCGTGGGCATGACTTGCTCCTAGAGGAAAGGTTTCTCGGGCCTGGACCGCCGGGAACTCCCGGCGGTCACCGGCTGCGGTCAACGTGGCAGTTACAGCTCTTCGGTCTCGGCGTAGTCGGTGTCGTCGCCGAACTCCTCGCCGCCGTAGGAATCGACCACTGCGTTCAGGTCGAATCCGGGCGGGCTGTCCTTCAGCGACAGGCCCAGGCCGTGCAGCTTGACCTTGACCTCGTCGATGGACTTCGAGCCGAAGTTGCGGATGTCGAGCAGGTCCGCCTCGCTGCGGCCGACCAGCTCGCCGACGGTGTGGATGCCCTCGCGCTTGAGGCAGTTGTAGGAGCGCACGGTCAGGTCCAGCTCCTCGATCGGCATCGAGAACGCCGCGATGTCGGCGACCTCGGTCGGCGACGGGCCGACGTCGATGCCTTCGGCCTCCTCGTTCAGCTCCCGCATCAGGCCGAACAGCTCGACCAGAGTGTGACCGGCGCTGGCGACAGCGTCGCGCGGGCTGATCGAGGACTTGGTCTCGACGTCGACCACCAACCGGTCGAAGTCGGTGCGCTGCTCGACACGGGTGGCCTCGACCGCGTAGGTCACCTTGAGCACCGGGGAGTAGATCGAGTCGACCGGGATCCGGCCGATCTCCTGGCCGGGCTGCTTGTTCTGCACCGCGGTGACGTAGCCCCGGCCGCGCTCGACGACCAGCTCGATCTCGAGCCGGCCCTTCTTGTTGATCGTGGCGATCTTGAGGTCCGGGTTGTGCACCTCGACGCCGGCCGGCGGCGCGATGTCGGCAGCGGTGACATCGCCGGGGCCCTGCTTGCGCAGGTACATCACGACCGGCTCGTCCGAGTCGGAGGACACGACCAGTTCCTTGAGGTTCAGGATCAGGTCGGTGACGTCTTCCTTGACACCCTCGACGGTGGTGAACTCGTGCAGCACGCCGTCGATCCGGATGCTGGTGACGGCTGCCCCCGGGATGGAGGACAGCAGCGTGCGGCGCAGCGAGTTGCCCAGCGTGTAGCCGAAGCCGGGCTCGAGCGGCTCGATGACGAACTTGGAACGGTTGTCGGCGATGACCTCTTCGGTCAGGGCCGGGCGCTGTGAAATCAGCAAGGTGGTGCTCCTTAGCACACTCGTGAGCGACCGCTATATGACGCTCGGGTGAGGTATTCAGTTGTACGGCGCGCCGGGCCGGACCCCCTCGTTTCCGAGACGGCCCGCCTGACCGGCCGGGCTTACTTGGAGTACAGCTCGACGATCAGCTGCTCGGTGAGCGGGATGTCGATCTGCGCCCGCTCGGGCAGCTGGTGCACGAGGATGCGCAGCTTGGACGGGATGACCTGCAGCCAGGCCGGGACCGGCCGGTCGCCGAGGGTCTCGCGGGCGATCAGGAACGGGGTGGTCTCCAGCGACTTCGGCCGGACGTCGATGATGTCCATCGGGCTGACCCGGTAGCTGGGGATGTCGACCTTGTGGCCGTTGACCAGGAAGTGGCCGTGGCTGACCAGCTGGCGGGCGCCCCGCCGGGTGCGGGCCAGGCCCGCCCGGTAGACCACGTTGTCCAGCCGGGATTCGAGGATCTGCAGCAGGTTGTCACCGGTCTTGCCGGTGCGGCGGGTGGCCTCTTCGTAGTACCGGCGGAACTGCTTCTCCAGCACGCCGTAGGAGTACTTGGCCTTCTGCTTCTCCTGCAGCTGCAGCAGGTACTCGCTCTGCTTGATGCGCGCCCGGCCGTGCTGGCCGGGCGGGAACGGGCGCCGCTCGAAGGCGGCGTCGCCGCCGACCAGGTCGACGTTGAGACGGCGGGAAATCCGGGTCGCGGGACCGGTGTAACGAGCCATTTTCTATCTTCTCCTCTTCCTCAGACCCGACTCAGACCCTCCGCCGCTTGGGCGGACGGCAGCCGTTGTGCGGCTGAGGAGTGACGTCAGAGATGGTGCCGACCTCGAGCCCGGTCGCCTGCAGCGAGCGGATCGCGGTCTCTCGCCCGGATCCGGGGCCCTTGACGAACACGTCGACCTTCTTGACGCCGTGCTCCTGCGCCTTGCGGGCGGCGTTCTCAGCGGCCATCTGGGCGGCGAACGGAGTCGACTTGCGGGAGCCCTTGAAGCCCACGTGGCCGGCCGAGGCCCAGCTGATCACGTTGCCGGTCGGGTCGGTGATGGAGACGATCGTGTTGTTGAACGTGCTCTTGATGTGAGCGTGGCCGTGCGCGACATTCTTCTTCTCTTTGCGACGGACCTTCTTCACGGCGCCTGTGCCGCGAGTCTTGGGAGGCATCTGCCTTTAGCTCCTGAGGGTTGGATCGGAACGAAGTCGAGGGAGTGGGACCGCGGCGTGCGCCGGGGGCCGGCGACGAGCTACTTCTTGGCCTTCTTCTTGCCGGCCATCGTCTTCTTCGGGCCCTTGCGGGTGCGGGCGTTGGTCTTGGTGCGCTGGCCGTGCACCGGCAGGCCGCGGCGATGCCGCAAACCCTGGTAGCAGCCGATCTCGATCTTGCGGCGGATGTCGGCGGCGACCTCACGGCGTAGGTCACCCTCGACCTTGTAGTTGCCTTCGAGGTGGTTGCGCAGCTTGACCAGGTCCTCGTCGCTCAGGTCCCGGGTCCGCAGGTCCGGGCTGATCCCGGTCGCTTCCACGGTCTCCTTCGCACGGGTCGGCCCGACGCCGTAGATGTAGGTGAGTGCGATGACCAGCCGCTTCTCGCGGGGCAGGTCGACACCGGCAAGACGTGCCATTCGGGGCGTTCTCCTTCGTTCCTTCGGAGGTCTTGTGCGCATCCGCCCGCTGCTGCCCGATCGGTGCTGACCTTGTCAGCCCCGATGCAGCGGCCCCGGCCTCCGACCGGGGGTGACCCCGCTCCGCACCGGAAGCCCGGGTGGAACGAGGAGGAGTGCGCGTGCTGGGGTGGTGCTGGGTGGTGCTACCGCTCAGCCCTGGCGCTGCTTGTGGCGCAGGTTGTCGCAGATGACCATGACCCGACCATGGCGACGGATGACCTTGCACTTGTCGCAGATCGGCTTGACGCTGGGCTTGACCTTCACGCCTGTTACTCCTGCTTTCGAACGCGACGGCCGCCGCAGCTGGCGGCAGCCATCTTCATCGGTCGGCTTACTTGTAGCGGTAGACGATCCGCCCGCGGGTGAGGTCGTACGGTGAGAGTTCCACCACGACCCGGTCTTCGGGCAGGATACGAATGTAGTGCTGGCGCATCTTGCCGCTGATGTGCGCGAGCACCTTGTGCCCGTTGCTCAGCTCCACCCGGAACATCGCGTTGGGCAACGGCTCGACCACTTTGCCCTCGACCTCGATGGCCCCATCCTTTTTGGCCATGTCCTCCGCTTTTCGTTACGTATCGTCTCGTACAGTCGGGCGCGGTCAGCAGGCACGGGATCACCGCATCGACGAACTGCGTCCGGCGCTTGTCGATGAGGGCCGATCACCACTCGCGGCCACAGCGAGAAGCCCAAGAGTTCTGGGCATGGAAACCGGCGGCATGCGCCAACCATTGAGTTTACTCACGAGTTGACCCGATACCAAAACGCGCGGAGCTGCCGCCGGCGCGAAGATCGCCGGGAAGATCACAGCCGGGCGGGCGGTTGCAGCCAGCGTGAAGCATGTTCCGTTGTCGATTCTGGATCTGGCGCCGGTCAGCAGCAAGGGCGACACCACCGAGGCACTGCGTAACACCACGGAGCTGGCTCGCCAGGCCGAGACCTGGGGCTACCGGCGCTTCTGGGTGGCAGAGCACCACAACATGCCGGCCATCGCCAGCTCGTCCCCGGCCGTGCTGCTGGCCCACCTGGCGGCAGCGACCAGCACCATCCGGGTCGGTTCCGGCGGCGTGATGCTGCCCAACCACGCGCCGTTGGTGGTGGCCGAGCAGTTCGGCACCCTGGAGTCATTGCATCCCGGCCGGATCGACCTGGGAATCGGACGGGCCCCGGGCACCGACCAGCGGACCGCGCTGGCGCTGCGCCGGACGATGCAGGGCCTGTCGGCCGAGGACTTCCCCGCCGAGCTGGCCGAGCTGATCGCCATGCTGGCCGGTGATCCCGCCCGGCCGCAGGCGGTGCCGGCCGCGGCCGGGCTGCCCCAGGTGTGGCTGCTGGGCTCCAGCGACTTCAGCGCGCGGCTGGCCGGGATGCTGGGACTGCCGTTCTCGTTCGCGCACCATTTCTCGGCCGCCAACACCGAGCCGGCGCTGGCCGTCTACCGCCGCAGCTTCCGCCCCTCCCAGTGGCTGGACGAGCCGTACGCGATGGTGGCGGTCAACGCGACCTGCGCGGACACCGACGAGCGCGCCGAGTACCTGGCCAAGCCGGGTTGGCTGTCGTTCCTGCGGCTGCGTGCCGGCGTTCCGATCCGGCTGCCCAGCCCGGCGGAGGCCGCGGGCTACCAGTTCAGCCCGGCCGAACATGCCTTCGTGGAGCAGCGCAACGCCGGTCAGGCGCTCGGTTCGCCCTCGACCGTGGCCGGCCGGCTCAGCGAACTGCTGGCACGCACCGGCGCCGACGAGTTGATGCTCACCAACCAGATCTACGAGCTCGACGACCGGCTCCGGTCCTACCAGCTGATCGCCGAGCTCAGCCAGCGTCCAGCCCTCGGTGCCCCCGGTTCGCTCTGCCTCACCTCCTGATGTCGGTCTGCTGACTTCCTGACCAGTGCGCCTTACCTTGTGACCGGGTGTGCCGGCCTTGCTGAGGAGCACGGCTTACCTCGTGACCGGGTGTGCCGGCCGGGCAGCCCCGACCGGCACCCGGTACCCACCGCGTCGGATCAGCGGTCACCGCACCCGCTGGCCCGCTCACCGGTCCGGGTCTCGGAGTCGGCCCACAGTCGATACATCGCCAGCCGGTCGGCGTCGGTGACGGGTGAGAACAACAGGCCCGGTGGGCAGTCCAGAGCCCGTTCGATGGCCACGGCGGTCCGCAGCGAGCAGCTGTTGCGCCTGCCGGTCACCAGATGGTTCACCGTGGAATGGCTCAGACCGGCGTTGCGCGCCAGCTGCCGCTCCGACACCCCCAATAGGTCGATGTAGTCAGCGAGTGCTCGCCGGCTTCGTAGTTGCATGAATCCCCCGTTCGACACGATGCATCCGGCACCGGCCGGATTCGGGCTCAAGTTACCGGAAATGTCTGACGTCCTGTCACTTATCAGACACTATGGCCCTGTCATGCATCGCCACCTGCCTGATGCAGGGCGAGAGGGGTCAGGATTCCAGCGGTTCGGCTACTGACACAGACGATTCGTCCATCAGCTGGGGACTTGCGGCCGGGCTGCGCATCCGCCCACGCAGTCCGCTTCGCAACCGCCTTGCGCGTTCGACGAGCCGCCCGATCGGGTAGCGGGCGCCCCTGGTTCACCAGCGGGCGGAGATGCCGGCCGACTCCCGGCGTGCCATCAGGTCCGACCCGGCCCGGATCAGCAGCTCGCCCAGTTCCTCGCCCAGGCTGATCGAGACGCCCACGATGCAGACGATCCCGGCGCGGTCGAGCCTGGCGCGCACCCGCTCGACGACAATGATGCCGACCGCCTCCATGTCCACCTGGACCAGGGCCGCGACCTGGCGGGTTCCGTACCGGCCGACCGGATCGGTAGGCCGCAGGACGCCGAGCAGGCACTGGGCCACCTGGGCCTCGCAATGCGGTTGCTCGGGATCGATCAGCACCAGGGCGACACAGCCGGGCGCGGTCGCGATGCTCTCGGCGGCTCGGACCCGCCAGCCCGGCTCGGACCACATGCCGGCGCTCGGGTCATAGGCCGAGGTCGTCCTGATCGAGTCGCGCAGGGCCAACCGGTGCCCGGCGAGGACCACCGGAAACACCGCTATGGCGGCGGCCGGATGCCAGCCCATCACCAGGGCGACCGCGGCTCCGGCCACCTTGGTCAGCGTGTCGGCCAGCTGGTTGTGAGCACCAAGGAGCTGCCGGATCAGGCTGCGATCGTCGAAGAGCCAGACCACCGCCGCGATGAGCACGGAATTGACCGCGG
>DASZEI010000357.1:0-1663 GCA_035940975.1 Jatrophihabitans sp.
ACCGGGCTCTGGCGGGACGCGCAGCCGGAGTTCGGCTGGGCCAGCGGGGCTGACCGCTACATCATCCACCAGGTCTCGCAGGTGCACACCGACGCGATCTGCGCCGCGCTGGGCATCGACCCGGCCCTGGTGCCCCTGACCTTTCCGACCCGCGGCAACATCGGACCGGCCTCGGTGCCGTTCACGCTGGCCACCCAGGCCGATTCGCTCGCCCGGGGCGCGAAGGTGCTGCTGATGGGAGTCGGCTCGGGCCTGAACGCCTGCTGCCTCGAACTCGAATGGTGAGCGCCGCCCGGGTGTCCGGCGGGCCGGCCCCGGCGCAGCTGCCACCGCCGCTGCCCGGGCTGGATCCGGCCTGGTCGCGGCTGGTCGAGGTGACCGGCAGCGACGGCCGACGGCGGCGCTGGCACGTGCTGGACTCGGCACCACGGACCGGCGCGGCCGAGGTTGCGCATGCCCTGCCGCGACCGCCGACGCTGCTGTGCCTGCACGGCAATCCGACCTGGTCCTACCTGTGGCGGCGGATGCTGGCCGCGGCTCCGCCCGGCTGGCGGGTGATGGCTCCGGACCAGCTCGGCATGGGCTATTCCGAACGCCTGGACACCGCCAGCACGCTGGCCGACCGGGTCCGGCAGCTGGGTGAGCTGACCGCGGCGATGGGCGTCACCGGCCCGGTGGTGACGCTGGCCCACGACTGGGGCGGCATCATCTCACTCGGCTGGGCACTGGAGCATCGCGACCAGGTCGAGGCCGTCGTGCTGACGAACACCGCGGTGCACCAGCCGGCCGACTCCCGGCCACCGGTGCTGATCCGGGCGGCACACCTGCCGGGCCTGCGCGAGTTGCTGTGCGTGCGGACGCCGGTATTCCTGCGCGGCGCCACCGCGCTGTCCTGGCCGCCGCTGGAGCGCCGGGTCCGGGCCGCGTTCGCCGCCCCGTACTCCGGGGCCGGTCGGCGCCGCTCGATCGGGGACTTCGTCGCCGACATCCCGTTCGATGCCGGTGACCCCAGCCATCCGGCGCTGCAGGCCATCAGCACCGGCATCACCGGATGGGAGGTGCCCGCGCTGCTGCTGTGGGGACCGCGCGACCCGGTGTTCGGCGAGCAGTACCTGCGCGACCTGCGGGCCCGGCTGCCCCGAGCCGATCTGCATCGCTATGCCGGCGCCTCGCACCTGCTGCCCGAGGACGCCCCGCGCTACGCCGACGACGTGGCCGGCTGGCTGCGGGAGCTGGACGTCGGCCGGCGGACCGCGGCAGCGGTGGGTGAGTTCCCGCCGGCTGCCCGGCCTGAATCAGTCGCCGGGTTCGAGCCGGCTGCAGGGTTCGAGCCGGCTGCCGAGCCGGTCCCGGTGTGGCAGCGGCTGGCCGACCGGGCGTCCGGCACCCCGCACGAGACGGCGATCGCCGAGGTGGGCGGCGCGAGCATCAGTTGGGCCGAGCTGGACCGGCGGGTCCGGGACACCGCCGCGGGACTGGTGGCCGGTGGCGTGGCACCGGGTCAGCGGGTGGCGCTCCTGATCCCGCCCTCGATCGAGCTGACCGTCGCCCTGTATGCCGGCTGGCGGGCCGGCGCCGCCGTCGTGTTGGCCGACAAGGGCTTGGGCCTGGGTGGAATGGGACGCGCATTGCGTGGCGCGAGCCCGGACCACGTGGTCGGCAC
>DASZEI010000358.1:0-12445 GCA_035940975.1 Jatrophihabitans sp.
CGGGTCGCGGCTGAGCCCGTCCAGGGCCATCTCGGCGCTCGGCTAGACTGGATCGTCGGGGCTTCGTGCCATGCACGAGCCGCCGCTCGTCTGGCCACTTGCGAGCGCCCAGCCAACGCTGAAGGTCTCGGCGTTGCGCGATTCGAGGGGATCACATGCAGATCTGGCCAGGCACCGCGTACCCGCTCGGCGCCACCTACGACGGTTCGGGAACCAACTTCGCGCTGTTCAGCGAGGCGGCCGAACGGGTCGAGTTGTGCCTGTTCGACAGCGAGGGCGTCGAGACCCGGGTCGAACTGCCCGAGGTCGACGGCCTGGTCTGGCACGCCTTCATCCTGGGCATCGAGCCCGGCCAGCTCTACGGCTACCGGGTGCACGGCCCGTACGACCCCGAGCGCGGCCAGCGCTGCAACCCCAGCAAGCTGCTGCTGGATCCCTACTCCAAGGCCATCCACGGCCACTTCGACTGGGACCAGTCGCTGTTCGGCTACAACTTCGGCGACCCGGACAGCCGCAACGACGACGACTCGGCGGCCCAGATGCCCAAGTCGGTGGTGATCAACCCGTTCTTCGACTGGGGCGTCGACCGGCCGCCCAAGCGGCAGTACGCCGACACCGTGATCTACGAGGCGCACGTCAAGGGCCTCACCGAGCGGCATCCGGAGCTGCCGGAGGAGCTGCGCGGCACCTACGCCGGCGTGGCGCACCCGGTGATCATCGACCACCTGAAGTCGATGGGGGTGACCGCGCTGGAGCTGATGCCGGTGCACCACTTCGCCAACGACGCGCTCCTGATCGAGAAGGGCCTGACCAACTACTGGGGCTACAACACCATCGGCTTCCTCGCCCCGGACGCCAAGTACAGCTCGTCATCCACGCCCGGCGGCCAGGTGCAGGAGTTCAAGGCGATGGTGCGTGCGCTGCACGCCGCCGACATCGAGGTGATCCTCGACGTGGTCTACAACCACACCGCCGAGGGCAACCACCTGGGCCCGACGGTGAGCTTCCGCGGCATCGACAACGCCGCGTACTACCGGCTGGAGGACCGCGACAAGCGCTACTACACCGACTACACCGGGACCGGTAACAGCCTCAACGTCCGGCACCCGCACGCGCTGCAGCTGATCATGGACTCGCTGCGGTACTGGGTCACCGAGATGCACGTCGACGGCTTCCGGTTCGACCTGGCCGCCACCCTGGCCCGGGAGTTCTACGACGTCGACCGGCTGTCCAGCTTCTTCGAACTCGTCCAGCAGGACCCGACGGTCAGCCAGGTGAAGCTGATCGCCGAGCCGTGGGACGTCGGCCCCGGCGGTTACCAGGTCGGCAACTTCCCGCCGCAATGGACGGAGTGGAACGGCAAGTACCGCGACACCGTCCGCGACTTCTGGCGCGGCGAGCCGGCCACCATCGGCGAGTTCGCGGCCCGGCTGACCGGCTCGGCGGACCTGTACGAGCACTCCGCCCGCCGGCCGGTGGCCAGCATCAACTTCGTCACCGCCCATGACGGCTTCACCCTGCGCGACCTGGTCTCCTACAACTCCAAGCACAACGAGGCCAACGGCGAGGACAACAACGACGGCGAGAGCCACAACCGGTCCTGGAACTGCGGGGTCGAAGGGCCGACCGACGACCCGGAGATCAACGAGCTGCGGGCCCGCCAGCAGCGCAACTTCCTCGCCACCCTGTTCCTGTCCCAGGGCGTTCCGATGATCTGCCACGGCGACGAACTCGGCCGCACCCAGCAGGGCAACAACAACGGTTACTGCCAGGACAACGAGCTGACCTGGATCGACTGGGACGCCGCCGACGCCGACCTGATGGCCTTCACCCGCACGGTCACCCAGCTACGCCGCGACCATCCGACGTTCCGCCGCCGCCGGTTCTTCGACGGCCGGCCGGTCAAGCGCAAGGGGGTGGGCGCACCGCTGCCCGACATCGCCTGGTTGCGGCCGGACGGCAGCGAGATGACCGAGGACGACTGGGGATCCGGTTTCGGCCGGGCGGTGGCGGTGTTCCTCAACGGCGATGCCATCCCGGGCACCGACGACCGCGGCGGCCGGGTGACCGACGACTCCTTCATCCTGTGCTTCTCCGCCCACCACGAGCCGATCGAGTTCACCCCGCCCAAGGAGCTGCAGGACGACTCCTGGCAGGTGGTGCTCGACACCGCCCGGACCCGTTCCGACGAGGCCGAGGTCAAGCCGATCATCCCTGGTGCCGCCGTCACCGTGCAGCCGCGGACGCTGGTGGTGCTGCGGAGCCTCGGCGAATGACCCGGCCGGGCAGCACCGTCCCGAGCAGCACCGTCCCGAGCTCGACCTACCGGTTGCAGATCCGCCGGCAGTTCCCGCTGGCGACGGCGGCCGATCTCACCGACTACCTGGTGGCGCTGGGGGCGCAGGCGATCTACCTGTCCCCCATCCTGCAGGCCACCTCGGGCTCGGAGCACGGCTACGACATCACCAGCCACCGCCAGGTCGACCCCGAGCGCGGCGGCGAGCAGGGCCGGCTCACGCTGGCCGCGGCCGCCCGCCGGCAGGGGCTGCAGACCGTCGTGGACATCGTGCCCAACCACATGGGAGTCGCCGACCCCGCCCAGAACCTCCCCTGGTGGCAGCTGCTGCGCGACGGCCCGGACTCGGAGTACGCGGCCTGGTTCGACGTCGACTGGAAGGCCGGCAACGGCCGGATCAAGCTGCCGGTGCTCGGCGACGACGCGGCAGCCGACCAGCTCAGCGTGACCGACGGCGAGCTGCGGTACTTCGAGCACCGCTTTCCGATCGCCGACGGCAGCGCCGAGCCCGGCGACAGCGCCGCCGACGTGCACGCCCGCCAGCACTACGAGCTGATCAGCTACCGGCGCGCCGACCACGAGCAGAACTACCGCCGGTTCTTCGCCGTCACCGACCTCGCCGGCATCCGGGTCGAGGACAAGTCCGTCTTCGACGCCAGCCATGCCGAGATCCTGCGCTGGGTAGCGGCCGGTGACGTCCAGGGCATCCGGATCGACCATCCCGACGGGCTGGCCGACCCCGCCGGTTACCTCGAACGGCTGGCCGCCGCCGCGCCGGACAGCTGGATCCTGGTGGAGAAGATCACCGAGCCGGGCGAGCTGCTGCCCGAGAGCTGGCCGGTGGCCGGCACCACCGGCTACGACGCGCTGGCCGAGGTGAACAACCTGCTCTACGACCCGGCGGCCGAGGTCGAGGTCAGCCGCCGCTACGCCGAGCTGACCGGTGACCGGCGGGACTGGGCCGAGCACTTCGACCAGGGCAAGCGGATGGTCGCCGACACCATCCTGCATGCCGAGCTGCTGCGAATCTGCCGGGGCGTCCGGGCCGCGGCCCCCGAGCTTGCCGCCTCCGGGGCCGATGACGAGCAGGTCGTCGCGGCGCTGACCGAGCTGGCGGTGGCGTTCGGGGTGTACCGCTCCTACCAGCCGGTGGGGGCTGAGTACCTGGACGAGGCCGCCGCGCTGGCACGGTTGCGCCGCCCGGAGCTGGCCGGCGTGATCGCCGAACTGCTGCCGCTGCTGGCCGGTCGCCAGGCCGGCGAACCGGGCCGGGAGGTCAGCGTCCGGTTCGAGCAGGCAACCGGCGCGATCATGGCCAAGGGCGTCGAGGACACCGCCTACTACCGCTACAACCGTGCGATCGGCCTGAACGAGGTGGGCGGTGACCCGGGCGGCTACGGCAGCACCCCGCAGCGGTTCCACGCCGCCCAGCTGCGGCGCCAGCAGCTGCTGCCGGAGTCGATGACCACGCTGTCCACCCACGACACCAAGCGCAGCGAGGACGTCCGGGCCCGGCTGGCGGTGCTGCCCGAACTGGGCGAGCGCTGGTACGGCACCGCCGAGCGGCTGCTGGCCGCCGCGCCGGTCCCGTCCCGGGCCTTCGGCTACCTGCTGTGGCAGAGCTTCGCGGGCGCCGGCTGGATCGAGCGGGACCGGATGCACGCCTACGCCGAGAAGGCGACGCGCGAGGCGGCCGAAGGCACCGGCTGGCGCGATCCGGACCCGGCGTTCGAGGCCGTGGTGCACCAGGCGGTCGACCGGGCCTACGACGACCCGCGGGTGCACCGGCTGCTCGACGAGCTGATCACCGAGATCACCCCGTACGGCTGGTCCAACAGCCTGTCCCAGAAGCTGGTGCAGCTGGCCATGCCCGGCGTGCCCGACGTCTACCAGGGCAGCGAGCTCTATGACTACTCGCTGGTGGACCCGGACAACCGGCGGCCGGTGGACTTCGAGCTGCGCCGGCAGCTGCTGACCGACCTGGACGCCGGCACCGGCTCCACGAACGCCACCGGGCCGGCACTCGAACCGGCCGGCGCGGCCAAGCTGTGGCTGACCAGCCGGGTGCTGCGCGAGCGCCGGGAGAACGCGCGGCGGTTCAGCAGCTACACCCCGCTGGCCGTCACCGGCCTGGCCGCCGAGCACGCCGTCGCCTTCGACCGGGGCGGCGCGGTGGCGGTGGCCACCCGGCTGCCGGTCGGCCTGCGGCAACGCGGCGGCTGGCAGGACAGCGAGCTCGCCCTCGGCCCGGGGCACTACCTGGACCAGCTGACCGGCCGGCGGTACCAGGGCGAGGTTCGGATGGCGGAGCTGCTGCGGCACTATCCGGTGGCGTTCCTGACCGAAACGAGCACCCGCGGCCTGAACCCACAGGTCTGAGCATCGAGGCAGAAACGCGAGGCGAGGACGAGGATGCGACCCGCAGTGTGGGCCCCGCAGGCTTCCCGGGTTCGGGCGGTCATCGGCACCGGGGGCGACCGGATCGAGGAACTGGTGCCGGATCCGACCAGGCCGGGCTGGTGGCAGCTGGAGGCCGAGCTGGTCCCGGGCACCCGGTACGGCTACCTGCTCGACGACGACGACACGCCGCTTCCGGATCCGCGCTCGCAGCGGCTGCCCGACGGCGTGCACGGCCTGACCGAGGTCTATGACGACAGCGCCCACCGCTGGCAGGACGGCAGCTGGGCCGGCCGGCAGCTGCCCGGGGCGGTGATCTATGAGATGCACGTCGGCACCTTCACCCCCGGCGCCACCCTGGACTCCGCGATCCAACGGCTGGACCACCTGGTGGACCTGGGGGTCAGCCACGTCGAGCTGCTGCCGCTGAACGCCTTCAACGGGGTCTGGAACTGGGGCTACGACGGGGTCGCCTGGTACGCCGTGCACGAGCCCTACGGTGGCCCGGACGCGCTCAAGCGGTTCGTCGACGCCTGCCACGGCCGCGGCCTGGCGGTGATCCTGGACGTGGTCTACAACCACCTGGGCCCCAGCGGCAACTACCTGCCCAGGTTCGGGCCCTACCTCAAGAGCGGGCGCAACACCTGGGGCGACCTGGTCAACCTGGACTCCTCCGGCAGCGAGGAGGTCCGCCGTTACATCCTGGACAACGCGCTGACCTGGTTGCGCGACTTCCACATCGACGGCCTGCGACTGGACGCGGTGCACGCCCTGCTCGACTCCTCCCCGACCCACCTGCTCGAGCAGCTGGCCGTCGAGGTGGCCGAGCTGAGTGACAAGCTGGGCCGGCCGCTGCCGCTGATCGCCGAGTCCGACCTCAACGACGCGATGCTGATCACCCCGCGCGAGCACGGCGGCTACGGCCTGGACGCCCAGTGGGACGACGACGTCCACCACGTCCTGCACGCGATGCTGTCCGGCGAGCGGCACGGCTACTACGCCGACTTCGGCTCGCTGGCGAGCCTGGCCAAGGTGTTCACCCGGGCGTTCTTCCACGACGGCACCTACTCCTCCTTCCGGGGCCGCGACCACGGCAAGCCGGTGGACACCGAGCACGTGCCGGGCTGGCGGTTCGTCACCTTCCTGCAGGACCACGACCAGGTCGGCAACCGGGCCGCCGGGGACCGGCTGCCCGAGATCACCACTCCGGGCCGGCTCAAGATCGGCGCGGTGCTGCTGTTCAGCTCGCCGTTCACCCCGATGCTGTGGATGGGTGAGGAGTGGGCGGCCAGCACCCGGTGGCCGTTCTTCACCTCGCACCCGCAGCGGGAGCTGGCCCGGGCGGTCAGCGAGGGCCGGCTGGCCGAATTCGCCGACCATGGCTGGGATGTCTCGGCCATGGTGGACCCGCAGGACCCGGCCGCCTACCACGACTCGGTGCTGAACTGGACCGAGGCCGAGACCGGCAGCCACGCGGAGATGCTGGAGCTGTACCGCACCCTGATCCGGTTGCGCCGGGAGGAGCCGAGCCTGTCCGAGCCGTGGCTCAACGCCGTCGAGGTGGATTTCGACGATGAGCGCGACTGGGTGGTGGTGCACCGTGGCGAGCTGCGGGTGGTGGCCAACCTGGCCGACCGGCAGCAGGACGTGCCGGTGCCCGGCGCCGCCGAGATCGTGTTCGCCACCGACGCCGCGAGCCTGCCTGCCGGCAGCCTGCCTGCCGGCGGCCTGTCTGCCGGAGTGGAAGACAGCGCGGCGGGCAGCTCATCGGTGACCGTACGACTGGCCGCGGAATCGGCGGCGATCGTCCGGGTCGGCTGAGGCACGGGCCACCGGCCCGGGCCGGCGGGTGTGCTCACCGTGAGCGTTTTCACCACGTGGCAGACTCGGCCCATGGCCCCCATCGAGGCCGGAACGCAGGGTGCAACGCAGCCACCGAACGTGTGAGGAGCGTCGGCATTGGAAACCGAACTGAATCATCCCGCCTCCGACGTGCCTGATCCGGAATGGTTCAAGCGCGCGGTGTTCTACGAGGTCCTGGTCCGGGGCTTCGCCGACTCCAACGGCGACGGCACCGGTGACCTCAAGGGCCTGACCGGAAAGCTGGACTACCTGCAGTGGCTCGGCGTGGACTGCCTGTGGCTGCCGCCGTTCTACCCCTCCCCGCTGCGCGACGGCGGCTACGACGTCGCCGACTACACCGACGTGCTTCCCGAGTTCGGCACGATCGAGGACTTCCGTGACTTCCTCAATGCCGCGCACGACCGTGGCATCCGGGTGATCATCGACTTCGTCATGAACCACACCTCGGACCAGCATCCGTGGTTCCAGGAGTCGCGCAACCATCCCGACGGCCCGTACGGCGACTTCTACGTCTGGGCCGATGACGACACCCGCTATCCCGAGGCCCGGATCATCTTCGTCGACACCGAGCCGTCCAACTGGACCTTCGACCCGGTCCGCAAGCAGTACTTCTGGCACCGGTTCTTCTCCCACCAGCCGGATCTGAACTTCGACTGCCCCGCCGTGGTGGACGCCATCATGGATGCGCTGCGGTTCTGGCTGGACATCGGCATCGACGGCTTCCGCCTGGACGCGGTGCCCTACCTGTTCGTCCGGGACGGCACGAACGGCGAGAACCTGCCCGAGACGCACGAGTTGCTCAAGCGGGTCCGCAAGGAGGTCGACGCCAACTACCCGGACCGGGTGCTGCTGTGCGAGGCCAACCAGTGGCCCAACGACGTCGTGGAGTACTTCGGCGACTACGCGGTCGGCGGCGACGAGTGCCACATGGCCTTCCACTTCCCGGTGATGCCCCGGATCTTCATGGCGGTCCGGCGCGAGAGCCGCTACCCGATCTCGGAGATCCTGGCCCAGACGCCGGCGATCCCGGACAAGTGCCAGTGGGGCATCTTCCTGCGCAACCACGACGAGCTGACCCTGGAGATGGTCACCGACGAGGAACGCGACTACATGTGGAGCGAGTACGCCCAGGACCCGCGGATGAAGGCCAACATCGGCATCCGCCGCCGGCTCGCCCCGCTGCTGGACAACGACCTCAACCGGATCGAGCTGTTCACCGCGCTGCTGCTGTCGCTGCCCGGCTCGCCGGTGCTGTACTACGGCGACGAGATCGGGATGGGCGACAACATCTGGCTCGGCGACCGGGACGGCGTCCGGACCCCGATGCAGTGGACGCCGGACCGCAACGCCGGCTTCTCCAGCTGCGACCCGGGCCGGCTCTACCTGCCGGTGAACCTGGACTCGATCTATGGCTACCAGGTGACCAACGTCGAGTCCCAGACCCGCAACACCTCCTCGCTGCTGCACTGGACCCGCCGGATGATCGGCCTGCGCAAGGCCAATCCGGCTTTCGGCCTGGGCACCTTCACCGACCTGGGCGGGTCGAACCCGTGCGTGCTGTCCTTCGTCCGCGCCTTCGGTGACGACGTGGTGCTGTGCGTGAACAACCTCTCGCGGTTCCCGCAGGCGGTCGAGCTGGACCTGCGTACCTGGCAGGGCTCCGAGCCGATCGAGATGACCGGGGGCAGCCACTTCCCGGCGATCGGCGAGCTGCCCTACCTGCTCACCGTGGCCGGGCACGGCTTCTACTGGCTGCGGATTCCGGTGCACCAGCTGCCCGGCGGCAGCGGCCTGCCGGCAGCCGGGCAGCTGGTGGCCGACTGGCCGGAGGGCGCCGTGGCACGCAGCGCCGCGCAGCGCGAGCGGGACGGCGGCACGGGGCCAGCCGGTACCAACCAGGAAGGGGCTCTGCGATGAAGGTCGAGACCACCGAGGTGACCCGGGTGCTGCGGGACTGGTTGGGGCACCAGCGCTGGTACGCCGGCAAGTCCCGGACCGGGACGGTGGAGGCCAGGCTGCTGGCCACCCTGTCCGAGCAGCCGTACCTGGTGCAGATCTGGCTGGCCGACGTCAGCTACGGCGAGAGCGTCGAGCATTACCAGGTGCCGCTGGTGATGCGCACCGAGGCGGTCGAGCAGTTGAGCCACGCCTTCGTCGGCTCGGTGCCCGACGCCGACGGCGGCCCGCCGATCGAGCTCTACGACGCCCTGCACGACAAGGAGGTCACCGGCCTGTGGTTGCAGGCGATGACCCGGCAGAGCACGGTGGACGGGGTGAGCTTCGTCCGGGTGGTCGAGCCCGAGGAGATCCCGGTCCGGGAGGCGAGCCTGGCCCTGAGCACCGAGCAGTCCAACACCTCGCTGGTCTTCGGCGATGTCGCCATCCTCAAGGTGTTCCGGCGGCTGGAAGCCGGCTTGAACCCCGACATCGAGATCCATGCCGCGCTGGGCAAGCTGGGTGGCCGGCATGTGGCGAGGCTGATGGGCTACGTCAGCGCCGAGTTGGACTCCGACATCTGGAGCCTGGCGATGTTGCAGGAGTTCATGACGACGGCCTCGGACGGCTGGCAGCTTGCCACCAGCAGCGTGCGTGACCTGATGGCCGAAGCCGACCTGCATGCCGAGGAGGCCGGCGGTGACTTCGCGGCCGAGGCCCAACGGCTCGGTGTCTCGACCGCGGAGGTACACGCCGACCTGGCCGAGGCCTTCGGGACCACGGTGCTGGACAAGGCGGAGCTGGCCGATCGGGCCGCCGCCATGCACGCCCGGCTGACCGCGGCCCTGGCCGAGGTGCCGGAACTGGCCGAGGTCGCCGACGGCCTGCGGCAGGCCTACGCCGAGTTCGCCGAGCTGCCCGGCCAGGTGGTGGCCCAGCGGATCCACGGTGACCTGCATCTGGGCCAGGTGCTGCGGACCGTGCACCGCTGGGTGATCCTGGACTTCGAGGGCGAGCCCGCCAAGACCATCACCGAGCGGCAGGCCGACGACTCCCCGATCCGCGACGTGGCCGGCATGCTGCGCAGCTTCGACTACGCCGCCAGGCACCAGCTGATCGACATGGGCAGCACGCCGCAGTCGGAGTTCCGCGCTGCCGAGTGGGCCGAGCGCAACCGCAGCGCGTTCTGTGCCGGCTACGCCCAGGGCGGCGGCCAGGATCCCAAGGAGGCGGCCGTGCTGCTGCGTGCCTTCGAAGCCGACAAGGCGGTCTACGAGTCGGTGTACGAGGCCCGCAACCGCCCGAACTGGCTTCCCATTCCACTGGCTTCCTTGCACCGATTGGCAGGAAACGCATGAGTAAGAGGCAGAACTCCGCCGGCGGGGCCAAGAAGCCCGGCGTGACTCCGGCACCCGGGGCGGGCCCCGCACCTGGTACGGCCCCGGAACCGACCGTCGAGGTGTCCGGCGCCGCCGTCGAGGTGACGGCTGCTGCCACGCCGCTCGACGCCGCCACTACCGCCGGCGGACCCACCGCCGCCAAGGCCCGCAGCGTCGAGGCTTCCAGCGCCGCCGAGGCTGCCGGCGCTGGCGAGGCTTCCGGCGCCGGCGAGGCGCCGGACGAGGCAGTGGTGTCGACCGTTGCCGACACGCCGAACCTCGCCACCACGGCCGAGGCGACCGCCCTCGCCACGCCGCGGCCGTCCCCGGGACCCAGTCCCGCCGACCAGCAGGGCACCATGCCCGAGTCGCAGGAGCAGCCCACCCCGCCGCCGAGCGCGGCCGACCTGGAGCGGGTGGCCGCCGGCACCCACTCGGGACCGCACTCGGTCCTCGGGGCGCACCCGGCCGGGCCGGGCAAGACCGCCATCCGCACGCTGCGCCCGGAGGCCAGCGCGGTCAGCGCGGTCATCAAGGGCGAGCGCTACCCGCTGGAGCAGCTGCATCCCGGCGGGGTGTTCGGCGCCGTGATCGACGTCGGCCCTACCGACTACCGGCTCGAGGTCAGCTACGGCGACCAGAAGATCATCGTCGACGACCCGTACCGGTGGCTTCCCACGCTGGGCGAGCTGGACCTGTACTTGCTGGGCGAGGGTCGCCACGAGCAGCTCTGGGACGTCCTCGGCGCGCACGTGCGCTGCTATGACACGCCGTCCGGCCAGGTCACCGGGACCTCGTTCGCGGTCTGGGCGCCCAACGCCCGCGCGGTCCGGGTGATCGGTGACTTCGACTACTGGTCGGGCCGGGCGTTCCCGATGCGCCTGATGGGCGGCCCGGGCATCTGGGAGCTGTTCGTGCCCGGAGTCGGTGACGGCTGCCGGTACAAGTTCCAGATCCTCGGCGCCGACGGCGAGTGGCGGGAGAAGGCCGACCCGATGGCCTTTGCCACCGAGGTGCCACCGGCGACCGCCTCGGTGGTGTTCACCTCCGACTACGTCTGGGGCGACGGCGACTGGCTGGCGGCCCGGGCCCGGACCGCCTGGCATGCCGCGCCGATGTCGATCTACGAGGTGCACCTGGGCTCCTGGCGGCTGGGCCTGAGCTACCGGGAGCTGGCCACCGAGCTGGTCGACTACGTCCGCGACACCGGCTTCACCCACGTCGAGTTCCTGCCGGTGGCCGAGCATCCCTACGGCGGCTCGTGGGGCTACCAGGTCTCCTCCTACTTCGCCCCGACGTCCCGGTTCGGCAATCCGGACGACTTCCGCTACCTGATCGACGCGCTGCACCAGGCCGGCATCGGTGTGATCGTCGATTGGGTCCCGGCGCACTTCCCGAAGGACTCCTTCGCCCTCGCCCGCTTCGACGGCACCCCGCTGTACGAGCATGCCGACCCGCGCCGCGGCGAGCAGCCGGACTGGGGCACCTACGTCTTCAACTTCGGACGCAGCCAGGTCCGCAACTTCCTGGTGGCCAATGCCCTGTACTGGTTGGAGGAATACCACATCGACGGCCTGCGGGTGGACGCGGTCGCCTCGATGCTCTACCTGGACTACTCGCGCAAGGCCGGCGAGTGGTTGCCCAACATTCACGGCGGGCGGGAGAACCTGGAGGCGGTCGCCTTCCTGCAGGAGATGAACGCCACCGTCTACAAGCGGGTGCCCGGAGTGATCACGGTCGCCGAGGAGTCCACGTCCTGGCCCGGCGTGACCCGGCCGACCCACCTGGGCGGCCTCGGGTTCGGCTTCAAGTGGAACATGGGCTGGATGCACGACACCCTGGGCTACATCCAGCACCAGCCGATCCACCGGCAGTACCACCACCACGAGATGACCTTCTCGATGGTCTATGCCTACTCCGAGAACTACGTGCTGCCGTTCAGCCACGACGAGGTGGTGCACGGCAAAGGCTCGCTGGTGAACAAGATTCCCGGTGACCGCTGGCAGCAGATGGCCACGTTGCGCGCGCTGTATGCCTTCATGTGGGCGCATCCGGGCAAGCAGCTGATCTTCCAGGGTTCGGAGTTCGCCCAGGGCGGTGAATGGAGCGAGGGCCGCACCCTGGACTGGTGGCTGCTCGACGGCGCCGACCACGCCGGGGTGCGCCGGGTGGTCACCGACCTGAACCGGCAGTACCGCGGCGACCGCGCGCTGTGGTCGCAGGACACCCTGCCGCAGGGCTTCGGCTGGATCGATGCCAACGACGCCAGCGGCAACGTCTTCTCCTTCCTGCGCTGGGGCGACGACGGCTCGGTGCTGGCCTGCGTGGCCAACTTCTCGCCGATGCCGCACGAGCACTACCGCCTGGGGCTGCCCAGGACCGGCCAGTGGGACGAGGTGCTCAACACCGACGCCGAGATCTACGGCGGGTCCGGGGTGGGCAACCTCGGCTCGGTCACTGCCGAGGGCGGCAGTTGGCACGGCCAGCCGACCTCGGCAACCCTGCGGGTGCCGCCGCTGGGAGCGATCTGGCTGCGCTACAACGCCGCCGAGGCGCTGGCTGAAGCGGGGCTGGC
>DASZEI010000359.1:0-6775 GCA_035940975.1 Jatrophihabitans sp.
TGGTCGCCCGGGACAAGGGCTGCGCGTTTCCCGGCTGCACCGATCCCCCGGAATGGACCGAGAAGCATCACGTGGTTCCGTGGTCCGAGGGCGGCCGGACCGATCTGGACAACCTGTGCCTACTGTGCGACTTCCACCACGACCGGATCGACACCGGCGGCTGGCAGATCGTCATGCGCGACGGCGTGCCGTGGTTCGTTCCACCGGCCTGGCTCGACCCGCGTCAGGAACCACAGCGCAACGTAAGACCGTGAGCAGCCCGATCCCTGGACTCGTGGCCGGAGGCGGCCAGACCGATCTGAGCTACCTCGTGCTGCTGTGTCTGCCGCCGTGACCGGATCGACGGCAACGGTCGGCGCAGTGGTTCCCGTTCGCAGGGTCAGCCCGCCAGGTCGTCGATCGCGACGATCTTGCTCGGCCGCAGCCTGACCAGCAGCTCGCCCGCGACCGCGTTGCGGCGACCGAACGCCTCTGCCTCGGCATCGCCCATGTAGCGGCGGGCGATGGCGATCGAGGCCGGCAGCATCTCCTCGAGGTCCTCCGAGATCTCGACGCTGCCCTCGACCATCACGAACGCGTACGGCGGCTCCTCGAGATCGACGGTCAGCGCCGCGCGGGGATCCCGGCGCAGGGTTCGGCCCTTGACTGTGTTCGCGCCGGTCATGAAGATCAGGTCGTCGCCGTCCAGGACGAACCAGATCGGTGCCACGTGCGGCCGGCCGTCGGCCCGGGTGGTGGCCAGTTTGCCGGTCCGCCGGCCCGCGGCCAGGAACGTCCTGGCCTGCTCATCGGTCATCGGATATGCCATGGAAAGCACTATGCCAAAAGCACGTCGAACCGATCGTTGCGGCCTGACGTACGGTGAGGAGTGACCACCGTCCGGCGCTGGCTCGCCGTGCTCGCCGCCACCGCGGTGCTCGCCGCGCTGCCGGCGGTGGTGGCCGCGGTGCCCGCCCGGACCAGTGGCCTGTCCGCCGCCGAACTGCTGGAGCGGATCACCTCCTCGGCCGGCAAGCCCTACAGCGGCTACGCCGAGGCGAGCGGCGGACTGGCGTTGCCGGTCACCAGCCGGTTCGGTTCGGTCGCCGACCTGTTCGGCGGCCGTACCCAGCTGCGGGCCTGGTACCGCTCCAGCACGGACTGGCGGGTCGACGCGATCGGCTTCGCCGGCGAATCCGACCTGCACCACGATGAATACGGGGACTGGAGCTGGAACTACGAGTCCAACAGCGTCGAGCGGACCGGCTGGCCGGTAGGAGCGGTGGTGAGGTTGCCGACCGCGGCGGACCTGGTGCCAGCCGAGCTCGGGCGCCGGTTGCTCAGCCAGGCGCTGCCCCGGGAGGCTTCCCGGCTGGGCTCGGAGCGGATCGCCGGCCGCAGCGCGCCCGGCCTGCGGATCACCCCGGAACAGCCGGCCAGCAGCATCTCCCACGTCGATGTCTGGGCCGACGCGGCAACCGGGCTGCCGTTGCGGGTCAAGGTGCAGGGCAAGCAGTCCGGCACCGCGGCCCTGACCAGCTCCTTCCTGGACTTCTCCCCGACCAAGCCGTCGGCGGCCGTCACCACCTTCGTGCCGCCGCTGGACGCCCGGATCTCCGACCGGCTGTCCCCGGACCTGGTCACCTACATCGACACGCTGGGCGCGGTAGTGCCGCCGGCCCGGCTGGCGGGCGTGGACCGCAACCGGCAACTGCCGGCGTTCGGCAGTGTCGGCGTGTACGGCCGGGGCGTGACCGAATTCGTCGCGGTGCCGTTGCCCGAGCGGATCGCCTACTCGCTCAGCCAGGACCTCGCCGACGCCACCGGCGCCGAGCCGGACGAGCCGCGGCTGAGCCTGTCGGTCGGCCCACTCACCCTGCTGCTGTTCGCCCCCGCTCAACCCGACTCGGCGTGGCTGCTGGTCGGCACCGTGACCGCCGAGACGCTGGTCGTGGCCGCCGCCCAGCTGCCCGCCCATCCCGGGCTGGGCTGATGATCGCCACCCAGGCCCTGACCAAGCGCTTCGGCTCGCTGACCGCCGTCGACTCGGTCGACCTCGACGTCCGCGCCGGTGACATCTACGGCTTCCTGGGAGCCAACGGCTCGGGCAAGACCACCACGGTCCGGATGCTGCTCGGCCTGGTGATGGCCACCTCGGGACGCATCGAGCTGCTCGGCCAGCCGATACCGGCGGCAGCCGGCCGGGTGCTGGACCAGGTCGGCGCGATGGTCGAGGGGCCGGCTGCCTACGGTCACCTGTCCGGACGCGCCAACCTGAGCCTGCTCGATGCCAGCGGCTCCCGACGGGCTCGCGGCGCCGGCCACGACCGCGCCGACCGGATCGCCGAGGCACTGGACCAGGTGGGGCTCGGCGGGGTGGGCCGGCGGCCGGTCAAGAACTACTCGCTGGGCATGCGGCAGCGACTGGGGCTGGCCGCGGCGCTGCTGCGCAAGCCCCGGCTGCTGGTGCTGGACGAGCCGACCAACGGGCTGGACCCGCAGGGCATCCGCGAAATCCGCGACCTGCTGCTGCGGTTGCACGCCGCCGGCACCACCATCTTCCTGTCCAGTCACCTGCTGGCCGAGGTGGAGCAGCTGTGCACCCGGGTCGGCGTGCTGGACCGCGGCCGGCTGATCGTGCAGTCCCAGCTGGCCGAGCTGCAGGCCCCGACCGGGCGCACGCTGGTGCGCACCCCGGACGCCTCGGCGGCACTGGCGCTGCTCGACGGCCGGGTCGAGCACCGCGACGGCGAGACGCTGCTGGTGCGCGGCGGCGACCCGGCGGCGCTCAACGCGCTGCTGGTCGGCCACGGCATCCGGGTGCACGAGCTGGGACCGGAGCGCCGCAGCCTGGAACAGGCGGTGCTGGAGCTGACCGGACCGAGCACCGACCGGGTGGAGGGCCGATGATCAGGGTGGAGTTGGTCAAGCTGTTCCGGCGGCCCCGGACCTGGATGACCATCGGCCTGCTCGACGCGCTGCCGACCATCGTGGCGATCCTGCTGGCGATCACCGGGGTCGGCCCGCGGCCCGGCCAGGGACCGGCGTTCCTGTCCGCGGTGCTGTCCAACGGCTCGCTGTTCGCGGTGGCGGCGCTGGCCATCGTGCTGCCGCTGTTCCTGCCGGTCGCGGTGGCGGTGGTGTCCGGCGACAGCATTGCCGGCGAGGCTCAGGCCGGCACCCTGCGCTACCTGCTGATCCGGCCGGTCGGGCGCACCCGGCTGCTGGTGGCCAAGCTGATCTCGGTGTTCGCCTACGTCCTGGTGGCGGTGGTGCTGGTGGCCGGCACCGGCTACTTCGTCGGCCGGGCGCTGCTGGGCAACCAGCCGCTGTCGTCGGTGTCGGTCACCAGCGTCTCGGGCACCAGCCTGACGTCGGGTCAGATCGCGGTCCGGACGGTGATCGCGATCGGCTACGTGACGTTCTCGATGCTCGGTGTCGCCGCGATGGCGCTGTTCCTGTCCACCGTGACCGACTCATCGCTGTCGGCCAGCATGGGGGCGCTGGCGCTGCTGATCGGGTCCTCGCTGCTGCTCACCATCGACGCCTCCCAGGCCCTGCAGCCCTACCTGCCGACCCGGTACTGGCTGTCCTTCATCGACCTGTTCCGCGATCCGATCCTGTGGCGCAACGTGCTGCGCGGAGTGGCGCTGCAGGGCGTCTATGTCGGCGTGCTGCTGGGTGCGGCCTGGGCGAACTTCACCACCAAGGACGTCACGAGCTGAGCGTCAGGCACCGACAGCGCGGGGCGAGGACGTCACGAGCTGAGCCGGGCACAGTCGCGGGCGCTCAGCTGCACCGGCGCCGAGGCCTGCAACTCGGCCGCCACCATGGCAGCCACCAGCGGGTCGCTCGGCAACCCGGAATGGGTCACCGCCGAGGCCGGGCAGACGCTCTGGATCCTGATGTTGAGGCCGCCGGCCAGCACCGCCGACTCGGGCGGGATGACCACCTCGTCGTGGCTGGTCCACAGCGAGACGAACACCGGATCGGAGGGCACCTCGCTGCCGGAGCCGGAGTTCAGCCGGGCGAGCAGGTCGCTGCCCGGGTCCAGCTGCTGGCAGGCGGTCGGGCACTGGCCGGCGATCAGCGCGCCGAGGCTGGCCAGCGCGGTGCCGTGCTGCGGCGAGCCCAGGCTGATCACCCGCCGCACCGGAGCCCCACCGGCCCCGCGCAGCCACAGCCGGGCCACCACGCCACCGGCCGAGTAGCCCACCACATCGACCGACGCCGCGCCGGTCCGGGCGAGGGCGGCCTGAGCGGCAGTGGCCAGCACCTGAGCCTGGGCTGCCAGGTCACCCTGGCCATTGCCGGGCAGGCTGACCACCTCGACGTCCTTGCCCTGCTGGCGCAACCGACCGGCCAGCACGCTCAGCCCGCCGGTCGAGCCGCCGTAGCCGGGCACCAGCAGCACCGGGCCGGGCTGGTCCTGGGGCACCGCCTGGCTGCTCCGGCCGTTGCCGCGGCCGGCCAGCACCACGACCAGCACCGCCACCAGGGCGACGAGGACGGCCGTGCAGACGATCAGAGCCAGGCGGCGGCGGGCCGGGGCCAGCGAGCTGAACACCGCCCCATTGTGCCCGCCGGACCTGGCCGTCCCACCGGAATGCGGCAGCGGCCGTATCGGACCAAACGCCGTGCCCGCCACCGGCGCTCGTGGTTCGATATGACAATGCAAGCCTGGTTGATCTGGCTGATCCTGGCCGCCGCGCTGGCGGGGGCTGAAACCCTGTCGCTGGACCTGGTGCTGATCATGTGCGCCGGCGGTGCCGCGGCCGGCGGGGTCGGCGCCGCGGCCGGACTGCCACCGGCCGCTCAGGTGATCATCGCGATCGCCGGTGCGCTGGCGCTGCTGCTGTTCGTGCGCCCGGTCGCCAAGCGGCACCTGACCGGCAGCGGGACTGCCCTGACCGGTGTCCAGGCGCTGATCGGCACCCAGGCGATCGTCACCAGCAAGGTCGATGCGCACGACGGCCGGGTCCGGCTCGGCGGCGGCGAATGGTCGGCTCGGGCCTACGACAGGACGCAGGTGATCCCGGTCGGCAGCAGCGTCCAGGTCATGGAGATCACCGGTGCTACCGCGGTCGTCTGGGACAGCTCGCGATAGGCCCCGTGGTATCACCGGGGCCGAAAATGGCCTCCTCCATCACAAACCCACCACAAGCCGACCATGAGTCCGTGCACGGCAGGACGAGGAATCTGACCAGCGAAGCGCACCGGGAAAGCCCACAATAGAAGAGCTCCACAACCAAAGGGGAAGCTGGCATGGATGCGGTTCTGTACGCCGTCGTGATCATCGCGGTGCTCGTGGTCGTGGCCCTGCTGCGCAGCGTGCGGATCGTTCCGCAGGCCCGCGCCGCCGTGGTGGAGCGGCTGGGCCGCTACACCCGCACCCAGGGCCCCGGGGTCGCGGTGCTGCTGCCGTTCGTGGACCGGATGCGCCCGCTGATCGACATGCGCGAGCAGGTGGTCAGCTTCCCGCCGCAGCCGGTGATCACCTCGGACAACCTGACGGTCGGCATCGACTCGGTGATCTACTTCCAGGTCACCGATCCGCGGGCGGCCACCTATGAGATCCAGAACTACATCCAGGCGGTCGAGCAGCTCACCATCACCACGCTGCGCAACGTGGTCGGCTCGCTGAACCTGGAGCAGACCCTGACCAGCCGGGACGGCATCAACACCCAGTTGCGCGGGGTGCTGGACGAGGCCACCGGGCCCTGGGGGATCCGGGTCGCCCGGGTCGAGATCAAGGCCATCGAGCCGCCGGCCTCGATCCGGGACGCGATGGAGAAGCAGATGCGCGCCGACCGCGACAAGCGCGCCATCATCCTGTCGGCCGAGGGCCAGCGGGAATCGGCCATCAAGACCGCCGAGGGCCAGAAGGCCGCCCAGATCCTGTCGGCCGAGGGCGCCAAGACCGCGGCGATCCTGTCGGCCGAGGCCGAGCGGCAGTCCAAGATCCTGCGCGCCGAGGGTGAGCGGGCGGCCCGCTACCTCAGCGCCCAGGGTGAGGCCAAGGCGATCGAGACCACCTTCAACGCCATCCACGCCGCCAAGCCGGACCCGGCGCTGCTGGCCTACCAGTACCTGCAGACGCTGCCGCAGATCGCGCAGGGCGACGCCAACAAGATGTGGATCGTGCCGAGCGAGTTCTCCAAGGCTCTGGAGGGCTTGGCCGGCCTGGCCGGCGTGGCGGGTGGCGGTTCGGGTTCGGAACCCGGCAGCTCGGCGCCCAGCTGGCTGGCCGCGACCAGCACCAGTTCGGGCGGCAGCTCCGACACCCAGCCCGGCGAGACGATCGCCACCGACGGCTGGTTCGACTCGAACCTGCCGCCGGCCGCGCTGCAGCCCGAGGCCGCCAACCTGCGCGCCTCGGACGAGGACCCGGAGTCGGTGCTGGCGCACCAGGGCCTGGCCGCCCCGGCCGCGCTGGACCAGTCCGCCGCGGTGCCGGGTTCGACGGGTTCGACGGGTTTGACGGGGTCGGCCCCGGCACTCGGCTCCGGCTCGGCCTCAGCACTCGGCTCCGGCTCGGCCAATGGCGCCGGTTCGGCCCAGGGCGCTGGCTCGGCCCAGGGCACCGCTTCGGCATACGGCACGGCGCCGGAGAGTGTGCCGGACGAGGCACAGGTCCGCCCGGTCGACGAGCCGTAGGCGCAGTCCAGGAATCGCGGCCGGCGGACTCGGCAAGGACGGGTCGGCCGGCTAGTGGGCCTGCCAGCTCGGGGTCGCTGCGATCCGGCGCCGTACCGCTGCCCAGCTGAGGGGCAGGTCCGCGGCCTGACAAGTCCAG
>DASZEI010000360.1:0-11156 GCA_035940975.1 Jatrophihabitans sp.
CCCCGCTCGGATCGGCGTCGGCGACCCCCGAGCGGAGCCTGGCCGCCGTCGGCGCGTTGACGTCCAGCACCACCGCGGCGCCGACCTCCGCACCGGCCCGGGCCGCCCGGTTGACCGCCGAGACCTGCCACTGGTCGACGCTGGACACCAGCAGCGCCACCGCCACGCACACCAGGATGAGCACCCGTCGGAAGCCGGGTCGGCGGGCGGCCTGCAGGCCGGCCACCGCGAGCACCAGCCGGCCGCGCCAGAGCGCCCGGTTGCCGGCCCGCCGGGCCGCCCACAGTGCCAGCCTGCCCAACAGCAGGCCGGTGAGAATCGCGATCAGGCTGGGGGTGACCTGCGACAGCGCGCTGTCGCGGTCGCCGGTCAGCGCCACCGTCACGCCGGCCACGGCGGCCACCGCCAGCGCGATCTCGGCCATCCCGACGCCCCGGCCGGCAGTGCCGGGCGCCACCGTGCGCAGCAACTGCCCGATCGGCTGGGCGGCTGCCCGGCGGGCCAGCAGCACCGCCAGCGCCAGCTCCACCACCGCCACCGCCCCGCCGGCCAGCAGCACCGGCCAGCGCCACTCCGGCACGACGCCCGCCGGCAACCACCACCAGCACAGCAGCCGGCAACCCAGCCAGGCCAGCAGCAGGCCGGGAACCAGCGTGCCGCCGACCAGTACGGCGATCTCGCCGAGGTAGGGCCCGGCGGCGGCGCGCTTGCTCTGGCCGCGCAACCGGGCCAGCGCCAGCTCGGGACGGCGCTGCTCGACGCCGACCGCCACCACCAGGCCGAGTACCACCAGCACCACCAGCGCCAGCTGGATCGCCAGCGTCGGAATGATCACCCGGCTCTCGCGCCGTCCGGCATCGGCTTGTTGCAGCAGCGGGACCAGCTTCGATCGCACGCTGCCCCGATTCGGATCTCCGGCCGGATGCGCGGCGTCGATCCTGGCGGTGATCGCGTCAATCGCCTGCAGCAACCGCCTGCTGCCGTCGATGCCTACCCGGTTCGCCGGCACCGGCAGGTCGGCGAAGTACCGGAACGGCGTACTGCTACCGGCCGTTGCCGACCGCCGGGCAGCCTCGAACGCCGAGATGCCGGCCGGTGACAGCAGCAGCGCGTCGGAATGCAGCAGGTCCGGTATGTCGCCGCGCGGCTCGTGCACCACGCCGCCCGGTGTGGAGTAGGCCCGGTCGAACCAGTAGTCGGTGGCGGGGTCGAAGGGTTGGTAGAGCCCGACCACCCGGACCGCGCCGATCTCATAGGCCGCCGAGCCACCCCGGCCGGTCAGCTGCAGCCGATCCCCCACGCCGACCTTCAGGGCCCGGGCGCTGGAACTGCTGACCAGCACTTCCAGGCCGGCCGCCGGGCACCGGCCCTCGGTGATCCGCAGCTGCGGGCAGATATCGTCGCGGCCGGCGGCGATGGCGTCGAAGTCCGAGTGCGGCGCGCGCACCGAGACGTCGGTCTCGAAGCCGGTCACCGGGGTGGCGAACAGCTCGCGCTGCGCGCCGGTCGGCAGGTAGGACCGGACCTCGCCGGGCGAACTCGCCAGGATGGTGAGTCCCCGCTCGGCGGTGCCGGTGTGGCTGAGCTGGGACCGGATCGCGGCCTGCTCCACCGCCCGCTGGTACATCGGCCCGGCGGCGCAAGCGGCGATGGCGGTCATCGACAGCAGGGCGATCAGGACGGACTGGCCGGCCCGGTGGCGCAATGAGCGCAGTCCCAACCAGCCGCCGTCCATGGCGGTCAGGCTAGCTCGCCCGCTTGCCCGGCACGGCGCGCAGCTTCGGCACGGCGCGCAACCCGGCATCGTCGGCAATGGCGGTCGGGCGCAGCAGCACGACCGCGCCCAGCACCACCGCCGCGCCGACCACCTGCCCGGCGTTCATCCGGTCACCGAAGACCACGATCGCCGAGCCGGCGGTGACCACCGGCTCCAGGCAGGACAGGATCGCAGCCGTCGAGGCGCCGACCAACCGGAGGCCGCCGAGGAAGCAGCCGATCGAGATCACGCTGGACACCAGCGCCATCGGCAGCAGCCACAGCCAGCCGGTCGAGTGCGCCGGTAGCCGCACCGAGCCGGTGGTCAGCCCGAACAGGGCCACGCTGACCGCGGCGCTGCTGCACACCAGCGCCGACAGCAGGTACACGTCGAAGTCCTCGGGCAGGCCGTTGGCCACGGTGATGTAGAGCGCGTAGGTCAGGGCCGAGCAGAAGGCCAGCAGCACCCCGGCCGGCGCCACCGGGCCGTTGGATCCGGCGTAGCCCAGCAGCAGCACCAGGCCCGAGATCGAGCAGCCCAGGGCGGCGAGCTTGCGCCGGCTGGCGCGCTCGCGACGCAGTGCCAGTGCGAGCACCAGCACGATCCCGGGGTAGACGTAGAGGATCTGCCCGACCAGGGAGGCATCGATCCGGGTGAGGGCACCGAAGTAGCAGGCGGCCTGCAGGGCGTAGCCGACTCCGCCCAGCGCGAGGCAGGTCAGCAGCAGCCGTGGCCCCGGCAGCGCCGGCCGGCGGATCGCCACGATCAGCCAGAACACCAGCGCCGCGATGCCGAACCGTCCGGCCAGCATCGAGCTGACGCTGAAGCCGGCGGCGAAGCACTCCTTGCCGAACAGCGCGGCCAGCCCGAAGGCCACCGCGGACAGCAGGCACAGCCCGACCCCCAGCACCGAGCGCGGCCGGTCGGCAGCCGGGTCGAGGTCTGCAGCGGCTACGGCGGGAGCGGCGGCAGTCTGGAACACCGGCTAAACCTACGGTCCTGAGACCAATCGAGGTAGCCTTGGTTTCCTTGAGGTTGCAAAGGAATAGCCTTGATATCACTTCACCAGTTGCGCTGCTTCCTGGCCACCCTGGAGCACGGCTCGTTCACGGCCGCCGCGGCCGAACTGGGACTGGCCCAGCCGTCGCTGTCCGAGCAGGTCCGGCTGCTGGAACAGGGACTGGACGCACCGCTGTTCGTTCGGGTCGGGCGAGGACTGCTGCCCACCGAAGCGGCGCGGGCGTTGCGCCCGCACGCCGAGCGGGCACTGACCGCGGTCGCCGAGGCCGGCCGTGCCGTCGCTTCGGTCCGCGAGGTCCTGGAAGGGACCATCCGGTTCGGGGTGTTCGGCACCGCCCGGCTGTACCTGGGCAGCGCGCTGGTCGCCGACGTGCTGCGCGAGCATCCCCGGGTGCGGCTGGAACTGGTCGGCCAGAACTCCATGGAAGTGCTGGCCGACCTGCGGCACGGCAGGCTGGAGGCGGCGGTGATCGCGCTGCCGATCGCCGACGAGGGGCTGCAGGTGCAGCCGTTGATCCGCGACGAGGTGGTCTACGTCAGCGCCGATCCGCAGCGGGTCCGCAAGCCGGTCACCGCGGCCGAGCTGGCGGTGGCGCCGCTGGTGCTGTCGGAGGCCAGCTGGGGCAACGAGGACTCGACCCGGCGGCAGCTGGCCAGGGCGGTGCAGTCGGTGGGCGCGACGCTCAGGCCGCGCATCGAGGTGGAGGACATCGAGACCGCCCTGGAGGTCGCGGCACTGGGCCTGGCCGACACCGTCACCGCCCGGGGTCTGCTGCACCGGCTGGGCGACCGGCTCTCACCCCAGCTGCGGTGGGTGCCGTTGCGGCCGCGGATCTTCGACGAGTTCGCGATCGTGCACCGCCACGGCGCCACCCTGTCACCGGCCAGCCAGGCGGTCGTGGCGATGGCGGCAGCCCGGATGCGGGCGGTCGGTGCCGCGGTGGCCGGCCACTAGCTCAGCTCCCGCCGGATCCGGTACGGGCATGGTGGTCAGCGCTGATCCCTGCGCAGCGGGTGCTCGGGCGGAACCTGCACCAGCACGAGCCGGACGCCGTCGGGGTCCGCGATCCACATCTCGATCAACCCCCAGGGCTCCAGCTGAGGCTCGCGCAGCACCGGCACCCCCAGGGCGGCCAGCCGGGCGTGCTCGGCACCGACGTCGCGAACCTGCAGCCACAGTTCCAGGCCGGCCGGCGACCCGGCAGTCGCCTGACCGGATACCTCCAGCAGGCCGTTACCCAGGAAGAACACCAGCCCGCCGGCGAACTCGCGGTACACCGCCAGCCCCAGGATGTCGCGGTAGAAGCGCTGGCTGGCCGCCAGGTCACGGGGGTGCAGCAGCAGCCGGCTGCTCAGAACGTCCATGACTGCCATGATGCGCCTGTCGATCAAGGCCGGTCGGTCGATAGATTGCGGCCATGACGGCAGCCGTTCCGACCATCCTCGCCACCTCCGGCGGCCTGGTGCCCTCGCGCCGGCTGCGCTGGGAGGTCGGCCCGCTCACCGACTACGCCGTCGAACTGGCCGGCGTCAGCGGGCGGGCGCCTCGGGTGTGCTTCCTGGCCACCGCGATGGGGGACAACTCCGAGCAGATCAAGTGCTTCTATGACGCCGCCGTGCAGCGCGGCTTCTCGCCGAGCCACCTGGCGCTGTTCCCGATGCCCAACGTCGAGGACCCTGCGGAACTACTGCTGAACCAGGACGTCATCTGGGTATTCGGCGGCAGCGTGGCCGGCCTGCTGGCGATGTGGCGGCTGCACGGGATCGACCTGGCCATGCGGGCGGCCTGGCAGGCCGGCGTGGTGCTGACCGGGGTCTCGGCAGGGTCGATCTGCTGGCACAGCGGGGGGACCACTGACTCGTTCGGGGTCCAACTGCGCCCGGTGACCAATGGGTTGGCGCTGGTGCCGTTCTCCAACGGCGTGCACTACGACTCCGAGGAGCAGCGCCGGCCGGCGTTCCAGTCGCTGATCGGCGACGGCACGCTGGCGCCCGGGTACGCCACCGAGGACGGCACCGGCGTGCTCTACCGGGGTGAGCAGTTCGTCGAGGCGGTGACCGAGCAGGAAGGCAAGACCGCTTACTACGTCAGCCGGTCACCGGACGGCACGGTCACCGAGCAGCGGTTGGACACCCGGCTGCTGAAAGCGCCATGAGCCGGCCAGAGCGGTCGCTGGCGGCGTTGCTGGACTCCGGTGCCCTGACCGGTGCCGACCCGGACACGGTGTACGACGCGTTCGCCGGCTGGGCCGCCGGTCAGGGGCTCCAGCTGTACTCGGCCCAGTCCGAGGCCCTGATCGAGCTGGTGTCGGGGTCCAACGTGATCCTGTCCACGCCCACCGGCTCGGGCAAGTCCCTGGTCGCCACCGGCGCCCTCTTCGCCGCCGTCCTGGGTGCGGGTGAGCATCGCAGCTTCTACACCGCCCCGATCAAGGCGCTGGTGAGTGAGAAGTTCTTCGGGCTCTGCGATGTCTTCGGCTCATCTCGGGTCGGCATGATGACCGGCGATGCCAGTGTCAACGGCGAGGCCGAGATCATCTGCTGCACCGCCGAGGTGCTGGCCAACCTGGCCCTGCGCGCGGGCAGCGCCGCCGAGATCGGCCTGGTGGTGATGGATGAGTTCCACTACTACGGCGACTCCGATCGCGGCTGGGCGTGGCAGATCCCGCTGCTGGAACTGAACCGGGCGCAGTTCCTGCTGATGTCGGCAACGCTGGGTTCGGTCGACTTCTTCGCCGAGGATCTCAGCCGCCGCACCGGACGGCCGACCGCTGTGGTGAGCTCGGCCGAGCGCCCGGTGCCGCTGTTCCATTACTACGTCACGACCCCGCTGCACGAGACCGTCGCCGAGCTGCTGAGCACCCACCAGTCACCGGTCTACATCGTGCACTTCACCCAGGCCGCCGCACTGGAACAGGCTCAGGCGCTGACCAGCATCAACGTCTGCAGCCGGGCCGAGAAGGATCTGATCGCCGCCGCGATCGGGGACTTCCGGTTCAACTCGGGTTTCGGCAGGACGCTGTCGCGGCTGGTGCGCCACGGCATCGGGGTGCACCACGCCGGCATGCTCCCCAGGTACCGGCGCCTCGTCGAGCAGCTGGCTCAGGCCGGACTGCTCAAGGTCATCTGTGGCACCGACACCCTGGGGGTCGGCATCAACGTCCCGATCCGGACCGTGGTGCTCGCCTCGCTGAGCAAGTACGACGGCCGCCGCACCCGGCAACTGCAGGCCCGCGAGTTCCACCAGATCGCCGGCCGAGCCGGCCGGGCCGGCTATGACACCGCCGGCACGGTGGTGGTACAGGCGCCCGAGCACGAGGTGGAGAACGCCAGGCTGCTGGCCAGGGCCGGTGATGACGAGAAGAAACGCCGCCGGGTGCAGCGCAAGAAGGCGCCCGAAGGTTTCGTCTCGTGGTCCAAGGCAACCCACGATCGGCTGGTCGCCGCCGAGCCCGAGCCGTTGAGCTCGCACTTCCGCGTCTCGCACTCGATGCTGCTCAACGTCATCGCCAGGCCCGGCGACGCCTTCGCCGCGATGCGTTCGCTGCTGACGGACAATCACGAGGCCGGCCCGGCACAACGGCGGCACGTCCGGTCAGCGATCCAGGCCTACCGGTCGCTGCTGACCGCCGGCGTCATCCAGCCGCTGGCCGAGCCCGACGACACCGGCCGGACCGTCCGGCTCACCGTCGACCTGCCACCCAACTTCGCGTTGAACCAGCCGCTGTCGACCTTCGCGCTGGCCGCGATCGAACTGCTCGACGTCGAATCCGAGACCTTCGCCCTGGACGTGCTGTCGGTGATCGAGGCCACCCTGGAAGATCCCCGCCAGGTGCTCTACGCCCAGCAGTCCAAGGCCCGCGGCGAGGCGGTTGCCCAGCTCAAGGCCGAGGGTGTCGAGTACGAGGAGCGGATCGCGCTGCTGGAGGAGGTGACCTACCCGCGCCCGCTGGCCGAGCTGCTGGAGGCGGCGTATGAGATGTACCGCACGGGCCATCCCTGGTTGATCGACCACCAGCTGGCACCCAAATCCGTCGTGCGCGATCTGTGGGAACGCGCCATGAGCTTTGCCGAATACGTCTCCTACTACGGCCTGACCCGGTCCGAGGGCCTGTTGCTGCGCTACCTCAGCGATGCCTACCGAGCGCTGCGGGCAGGCGTGCCGCAGGCCGCCCGGACCGAGGCCGTCGAGGACCTGACCGCATGGCTCGGGGAGCTGGTACACCAGGTGGACTCCAGCCTGCTGGACGAGTGGGAGCAGCTGACCAACCCCGAGCCCGAGGTCGGCCCGGCCGGTGTGCTGGCCGCGCCCACCCGGCCGTTGACTGCCAACACCCGCGCGTTCACGGTGCTGGTACGCAACGCCATGTTCCGCCGGGTGGAGCTGGCCGCCCGCCGGCGCTACGCCGAACTCGGCGAACTCGACGGGGCCGCCGGCTGGGATGCCGAGGCCTGGCAGGCCGCGCTGAGCGAGTACTTCGCCGAGTACGACCGAATCGACACGGGCCCGCAGGCCCGGGGTCCGAGCCTGTTCCTGGTCACCGCCGAGCCACACCGTTGGCTGGTCCGGCAGGTCTTTCAGGATCCGAATGCCGACCATGACTGGGGAATCAGCGCCGAGGTCGACCTCGCTGCCAGCGACGAGGCCGGCGAGGCGGTGCTGCGCGTCACTCGGGTGGACCGCTGGTGACGGCGGTGCCCGTGGCGCCGACGCTCGATTCGCGGACCCGCAGGCGATGGCCGGCGACCACGTCCACCGGTGGTCCGGTCGAGCCCTGCCGGATCCGCCGGCACAGCAGATCCACCGACACCTCGGCGATCTCCCGCTTGTCCGGCGAGATGCTGGACAGGCTCGGACTGGCGAATCGGGCCTCCTCGATGTCGTCGAAGCCCACCACCGCGACGTCCTCGGGCACCCGCAACCCGCTGGACAGCAGGGTCCGGACGGCGCCGACCGCAAGCAGGTCGTTGGCGCAGAAGACCGCGTCCGGTGGCTGCCCGGTGGCCAGCAGCCGGGCCATGGCCGCTGCACCCTCGGCCCGGCGATACGGGGCGGCCGGCATGACCAGGGCCTGATCAGGTCGCCTGCCGGCCTCCAGGAGGGCTGACCGGTAGCCCGACAGCCGTACCGCGCCGGTCCGGCCCCTGGCCTGCGCACCGACGAAGGCGATCCGCCGCCGGCCCAGCTCGATCAGATGCCGGGTCACCTCCCGCGCTGCCTGCACATTGTCTACGGCGACGTGGTCGGCGGTGATGTGGCCGAACCGCTCGCCGAGCAGCACCATCGGCCGCTGCCGGACGAGGTCGGCGACGTCCTCGCCGGTCAGTGCCAGCGGGCTGGCGATGGAACCGTCGATGCGGTGCGCACGCGAGCCGCCGGCGGCAAGCTTCTCCCGAGCCCGGTCGCCGCCGGTCTGGTCGATCAGCACCGTCCAGCCCCGCCGCTCGGCTGCCTCGACGATCAGGCCGGCGAGTTCGGCGAAATACGGCTCGTCCAGAGCCGGAATCGCCAACGCGATCAGGTCCGTCCGGCCGGTGCGCAGGCCGCGGGCCGAGGTGTTGGGCCGGTAATTCAGAGTGTCCAGCGCGGCGCGCACCCGTGACCTGGTGTCGGCGCTGACGAATGGGTAATCGTTGACCACGTTGGACACGGTCTTGATGGACACCCCGGCCAGCCGCGCGACGTCTTTCATGCTGGCTGCCATGGGCAACTCCTCGCTATCCGGCGGATCCCACTCCGCTCGGTCGAGCTCGTTGCTGGCAACGTACCCCCTCAGCTGACCGGCGGCAGCCGGTGACCGGGTTTCCTGGTGCCAGCCGAGACATCGGTCCGCCGGGAGAGTCGCGCGGGCGGTTCCATCCGCTGCTGGCCAGCCCCGCACCCGAGGCGCAGGCCCGCGCCCGAGCACACCGAACGAGTTTTCACTGTCACAACGTGCCAATTCGGAAATAGTCCGGCTCGTACGGCGATGCATTACATCTTGATGTTTAATCGAGGTAAAATCAAGCGCAGCCAGCAGGCAGCAGATACCGTCCATGCGATTCCTGCTCTGCTGCGGGGAGGCTCGTTGCATACGTCTGATCCGGCAGTGCGAGCTGACCAGGACCTGCGCTGGGCCCACACCCTCGACCGCAGCCTGGTACACCGCGACTCGATCGCCGAGGTGCTGCTGACCGACCTGGTCCGGCTCGGTGACACGGAGTTCCTGATCGGGGCCCAATGGCCGAGATCGCACCGGGTGTATCGGCCCGACGCTGTCGGCCGCCATGATCCGATGCTGATCCTGGAGTCCATCCGGCAGAGCGGACTGGCCGTGTCGCACTTCGCATTCGGCGTCGGCTTCGATCAGCAGTCCTTGATGCGTGACGTCAGCTTCGTCCTCGATCAGCGAACCGAACCACGAGCCCTCCTCAGATCGACCAACCTCGCCATCAGGGCCAGCTGCCGGCAGGTGATCGTGCGAGCAGGCCGGCTGCGCGGGATGACCATCGAATTCTCCTTCGTCGCCGACGACCTGCGCTTCGCGACCGGCTGCGGAACGATCCGGTGGATCTCGGCGCAGAGCTACGCCGCCTTGCGGGCGCGCGGCGGCGCCCGGCTGGACTGGGACCAGTTGCGCTGGCGCAACACCATCCCGCCGCGGGTACCGTCCTCGATCCGCGCCACTGCCGACGTGCTGCTCACCGCCGAGTCCGGACCGGGTTCCCGGCGACGGTTGGTCGTGCCACTGGATCATCCGGTGTACTTCGACCACGCGCTTGACCACGCTCCCGGCATGCTGCTGATCGACGCTGCCTGGCAAGCCGTGCTCGAGCAGCGAGGCGAGGGGACCCGGCTTGTCGGCTGCGAACTGGATTGCCCGGCGTTCACCGAACTGGGGGTCGACACCGACATCCTGTTGAGAAGTGTCTCCAGCGACACCACCCGGTTCGCCGTGCACCAGTCCGGCCACGAGACCGCTCACGGCTCGTTGCGGGTGGCGTTGTGACCCGCTCGATCGGCTCAGTCGAGGTCGGGATCCATATGCAGTGGTGATCGGCGCACTGCGGCCCGGACCCGCCGCACCGCCCGCTGGGTGCCCGACCAATCCGGCTCAGCGGCCACACCGATCAGGAACACCCTCCAGAACTCGTCCAAGCGGGTCTCGAGATCGTTGCGGTTGGTCAGCATCTCCGAGACGTGCTGAATGCCGAAGAACGAGCCCACCAGCGCCCGGGCAGTCGCGGCGGGCACTAGTCCGGAGCGCAACTGACCCTCGCGACGGGCCTGGCCGAACAGCTCCTGGAGGATGCCCACCCAGCCGACGAACGGTGTCGGCATCGCCGCATTCACCAACTCGCGCTCGAAGGACAGGCGTACCCCGGCAGTGGTCAGGATGTCGTCGCGAAACCGGCTGCCCACCTCGTAGGTCAGCGCGACGACGCTGGTCAACGCATCGGGCGAGTGCTCGATGATCGCCGCGACCATCGGTGGCCACTGCGCGAACTGCTCCTCGACGATCGCCACCGCGAGCGCTTCTTTGCTGGGGAAATGGAAGTACACCGCACCCTTCGTGACGCCGGCGGCTTCCACGATGTCGTTCATGCTCGCCGCCAGGAAACCGGTCCGGGCGAAGACCTCGGCAGCGGCGATCAGCACGCGACCGCGAGTAAGGACCGCTCGCTGCTGCATCGCCACAGGCGCTTTCCTCCTTGATCTTGCGAGTTGTGAAGTGTATCCGGCGGCTCCGGTAGCCACGGTTCCTATGGTTTGTCCAGGTTTAGGTCACGAGTTAGGCAAAAAGACCGTACGGTCGGTTTACTTCTTTCGACAGTAGGGATACCCTCCCCTGAGCGGCGCGCGGAGTCAGGTCAACTCCTGCAGCGCCGCGCCAACTTTGCCACCGAGGTGGGGCGGCCCGATCGGACCGGTCGGGTACAAGACTCGATTCCCCGGTACCTCCCGCCATGCCGACCAGTCGGTTTATTGAGATTGCCCCAGGTTCCCCCGTAACTTTCAGGTCATTCTCCGATCAGCCGCTCCTTCGCCCCGGTTGCTGCGGGGGAAGGTGCTTTAGTTTAGGCAGAGAACTTTGAGCTGGCGAACCGCCTCCCCGGCCGGAACGAGCGGCATCGCTCGTCGGCCAGCACCGGCGCACGCGGTCGGGTTCCGGTCCGGCGAGCCATCACGGTGGGAAGGGCTGGCGCGAGCAGCCGGCGGCAGTGCTGACGAGGCGACGCTGGTCAGGCAGCGTTGCTGAGGCGCCACTGGTCAGGCAGCGCTGGTCAGACACCGCTGGCCGGACAGCGAACTGGTCAGGCAGCGCCGGTCGGACAGTGAGCATGGCTGACCGGAAGGGGCCCATGGCGGTGGCGGTGGGATTTGAACCCACGGAGGCTT
>DASZEI010000361.1:0-6918 GCA_035940975.1 Jatrophihabitans sp.
CGCCCGGCCGGTGGAGTGCTCGATGTGGCCGCGGCCGCGGGCCACCGCTGCCTGGTCGCGGTCGACCGCCACCACGCTCAGGCCGTTGCGGGCGAACACCTCCGCGATGCCCGCGCCCATGGTGCCGAGGCCCACCACGCCCACTCGGTTGAATCTCCGCGCCACTGCTGGCCCTCCTAGAGCTCGTCAGGTCGCCGTCCGGCTGACCGCTGCCCGGCTCACGGTAACCTTCCCGGCCGGCCGGTGGCAGCGCGGGCGTGGCTGAAGTCTCACGCTCTTGCCGGCCCGCGGCGCCTCAGCGCCGGCCCCAACGCCGTCCCCAGCGCAGCCGGGCGAGCTGGCCGAGCTGGCCGATGGACTTCTCGGGTCGGGCGAAGGTGGCGAGCTTGAGCGGGATGTCGAACAGCTGCGAGGTGACCGCCCGGGACCGGGCGAACTCGCGCAGGCCGTCCGGGCCGTGGATTCGGCCGAAGCCGGAGTCGCCGCTGCCGCCCCAGGGCAGCCCGGGCACCGAGGCGTAGGTGAGCACCGAGTTGATGCTGACCATGCCGGCCCGCAGTCGGCCGGCCACCGCGCGGCCCTGCCCCCGGCTGAACACCGAGGCGCCCAGGCCGTAGTCGCCCGAATTCGCCGCCTCGACCGCCTGATCGAGATCGGCCACCTTGCTGATCACCATGATCGGGCCGAACGTCTCCTCGGTGACGGCCGGCTGGTCGGGCGGGACGTCGACCAGCACCACCGGCTCGACGTAGGGGGCTCGCACCGACTCCGGACCGCCCACCAGCGCCCGGGCGCCGCTGCGGATCGCCTCGCCGATGTGCCGCGAGATCACCTCCAGCTGGCCCGGCATGGTGATCGCGCCGTAGTGCGCCGCGCCGTGCCGGCCGGTGCGGATGCCGGCCGCGAGTGCTGCGACCCGGGCGATGAACTCGTCGTAGACCGGTGCCTCGACATAGACCCGCTCCACGCCGGCGCAGGTCTGGCCGCCGTTGAACATCGAACCCCAGACGGCCTGCTCGGCGGCCCGCTCCAGGTCGGCGTCGGCGGCCACGATCAGGGCGTCCTTGCCGCCGCACTCGATCACGCACGGAGTGAGGGTCCGGGCGCAGCTGGCCATCACCCGCCGGCCGGTGGCCGCCGAGCCGGTGAAGGCCAGCTTGTCCACGCCGGCCTCGCACAGCGCCGCGCCGGTCTGCCCGAAGCCGGTGACCAGCTGCAGCACGGGGTGCTCGGGCACCACGCCGGCGAACGAGTCCACCAGCCAACTGCCGACCGCCGGGGTGTATTCGCTGGGCTTGAACACCACCGCGTTGCCGGCGGCCAGCGCGTAGGAGATCGAGCCCATCGGGGTGTGCACCGGGTAGTTCCACGGCCCGATCACCCCCACCACTCCGTAGGGCAGGTACTCCAGGCTCGCGGAGTGGTTGATCGCCAGCAGCCCCGGGTTGACCCGGCGCCGGCGCAGCACCTTGCCGGCGTTGCGGGCAGCCCAGGCCAGGTGCGCGATCGCGATGGTGACCTCGACGACGGCGTCGTCCACCGGCTTGCCGTTCTCGGCCGAGATCAGCCGGGCCAGCTCGTCGGTGCGCCGCACCAGCTGCACCCGCCAGTCGGCCAGCCGGGCCCGGCGTCCGGCGTCGCCGAGTTCGGCCCACCAGCCCGCGGCGGTCCGGGCCCGCTCGACGGCGGCGGCCACGTCCTCGGCGGTGTGCACCTCGAAGCTGGCCAGCACCTCACCGTTGGCCGGGTTCAGCGAGTCGAACCGCTGCCGACCGTCGGCCTCGGTGGTGCTTGGCTGCCCGCCAGCCTCCGGTTGCCGGGCCGTGCTGCCGGACTGCTGCGAGACGGCGGTCATGCCGGCGACGTTACTGGCCGGTACACCGGGGCGCCAGCGCGGCGGACCACTGACCCGCCGGCCGGCGAACCCACATTGCTAGACGAGCCCACATTGCTAGAACAGCCGCTGGGACGGGTCGTCCAGGCCGCGCAGCAGGTCGTAGTCCAGCACCAGGCAGTCGATGCCCCGGTCCTGGGCCAGGGTGCGGGCCTGCGGCTTGATCTCCTGGGCGGCGAAGACGCCCTTGACCGGGGCCAGCAGCGGGTCGCGGTTGAGCAGTTCGAGGTAACGGGTCAGCTGCTCGACGCCGTCGATGTCGCCGCGACGCTTGATCTCCACCGCCACCGACACGCCCTGGGCGTCGCGGGCCATGATGTCGACCGGGCCGATCGCGGTCGGGAACTCGCGCCGGACCAGCCGGTAGCCGGTGCCCAGGGTCTCGATCTGCTCGGCCAGCAGCACCTGCAGGTGCGCCTCGACGCCGTCCTTGACCAGCCCCGGGTCGACGCCGAGGGCGTGGCTGGAGTCGTGCAGCACCTGCTCGACGGTGATCAGCAGCTGATCACCGGCCTTGCTGGTGACCGTCCAGAGCGCCGCACCGTCTTCCAGCTCGGACTCGACCAGGGTGCACGGTGGCGACATCCAGTTCAGCGGCTTGTAGGACCCGCCGTCGGAGTGCACCAGCACCGAGCCGTCGGCCTTGACCATCAGCAGCCGGGGCGCCATCGGCAGGTGGGCGGTCAGCCGTCCGACGTAGTCGACCATGCAACGAGCTATCACCAGGCGCACCCGGCCAGCTTAGGCGAGCCGGCGGCCGGACTGGCGCTCAGCCGAGCTCGTTGGCCTCCCGGACGGCGTCCAGCACCCCGCCGAGCACCGCGCTCATCTCGAAGTCCTTGGAGGTGAAGACCCGGGCCACCCCCAGCGAGATCAGCCGGGCGGCGTCGGCCTCGGGGATGATGCCGCCCACCACCAGCGGGACGTCGTCCAGGCCGGCCGCCCGCATCCCGTCCAGCACCTCGGGAACCACCGACAGGTGCGAGCCGGACAGCACCGACAGCCCCACCACCGAGACGTCCTCCTCCACCGCCGAGGCCACGATCTGAGCAGGGGTCAGCCGGATCCCGGAGTACACCACCTCGAAGCCGGCGTCCCGGGCCCGGACGGCGATCTGCTCGGCGCCGTTGGAGTGCCCGTCCAGGCCCGGCTTGCCGACCAGGAACCGCAGCCGGCCGCCGAGTTCGGCGCCGGTCTCGGCAACCCGCCGGCGCAGCGCGGCGAACGCCTCGTCGCCGGGCCCGGCGGTGGCGGTAGCGCTGGACACCCCGGTCGGGGCCCGGTACTCGCCGAACACCTCGCGCAACGCGTCGGCCCACTCGCCGGTGGTGACGCCGGCCCGGGCGCAGCGCAGCGTGGCCGGCATCAGGTTGGCGCTGGTGGCCGCCACGGCCTTGAGATCGTCCAGGGTGGCCGCTACCCCGGCCTGGTCGCGGTCGGCCCGCCAGGCCCGCACCGCCGCCACCGCGGCCGCCTCGACGCCGGGGTCGACGGTGAGGATCGAGCCCTCGACGTCGGCGGTGAGCGGGTTCGGCTCGGTCTCGGTGAACCGGTTCACCCCGACCACCACGTCCTCGCCGGTCTCCATCCGGCGCCGCCGCTCGGCCAGTGACGTGACCAGCGCGGCCTTGAGGTAGCCCGACTCCACCGCGGCCATCGCGCCGCCCGCCTCGAGCACCCTCTCGATCTCGGCCCGGGCGCCGGCGGCGATCTCTGAGACCTTGGCCTCGATCACCGCGGAGCCCTCGAAAATATCGTCGTACTCCAGCAGATCGGTCTCGTACGCCAGCACCTGCTGCATCCGCAGCGACCACTGCTGATCCCACGGCCGGGGCAGGCCCAGCGCCTCGTTCCAGGCCGGCAATTGGACCGCGCGTGCTCGTGCATCTTTCGACAGCGTCACCCCGAGCATCTCCAGCAGGATCCGGGTGACGTTGTTCTCCGGCTGGGCCTCGGTGAGGCCGAGCGAGTTGACCTGGACGCCGTAGCGGAGTCGCCGCTGGCGCGGGTCGCTCACCCCGTAGCGCTCGGCGGTGATCTCGTCCCACAGCCGGGCGAAGGCCCGCATCTTGCACATCTCCTCGACGAAGCGCACCCCGGCGTTGACGAAGAACGAGATCCGCTGCACCACCTCGCCGAACCGCTCGGGCGCGATCTGGCCGGACTCGCGCACCGAGTCCAGCACCGCGATGGCCGTGCCGAGTGCGAACGAGACCTCCTGCACCGGCGTGGCCCCGGCCTCCTGCAGGTGGTAGCTGCAGATGTTGATCGGGTTCCACTTCGGCACCGCGGCCACCGTGTAGGCGATCAGGTCGGTGATCAGCCGCAGCGAGGGCCCCGGCGGGAAGATGAACGTCCCGCGCGAGAGGTACTCCTTGACGATGTCGTTCTGGGTGGTACCGGCCAGGTCGGCATACAGCTCGGCCGGAGCGTCCGATCCCGGATCCCGCCCCGCGGTGGCCGCCTGCTCCTCGGCGACCACCAGGTACAGCGCCAGCAACCACATCGCCGGGGCGTTGATGGTCATCGAGGTGTTCATCCGGTCGAGCGGGATGCCGTCGAACAGGGTGCGCAGGTCACCCAGGTGGGCGATCGGCACCCCGACCTTGCCGACCTCGCCGCGGGCCAGTTCGGCGTCCGGGTCGTAGCCGGTCTGGGTGGGCAGGTCGAAGGCGACCGACAGCCCGGTCTGGCCCTTGGCCAGGTTGCGCCGGTACAGCGCGTTGGACTCCAGCGGGCTGGAGTGCCCGGCGTAGGTGCGCATCACCCACGGCGTGCTCCGCTCGGCCATCGCGGCTCCTGAGGGATACGGGGACTCGGCGCCCCGAGTCTGGCACGCCCGCTACCGGCGGGTAGGCCGATGTGGCTCAGTTCGCACCGCGCCGGTCAGTAGGAGTAGAAGCCCTGGCCGGTCTTGCGGCCCAGGTCACCGGCCACCACCATCCGCGACAGCAGCTCGGGGGGCGCGAACTTGCCGTCCTTGGTGTCGTTGTAGATGTTGGCCGTCGCGTTGCGCATGATGTCGATGCCGGTCAGGTCCAGGGTCGCCAGCGGACCCATCGCGTGGCCGAAGCCGAGCTTGCAGGCGGTGTCGATGTCCTCGGCGGTGGCGACTCCGGTCTCCAGCAGCCGGACCGCCTCGTTGCTCAGCGCCGCGATCAACCGGGTGGTGACGAAGCCGGCGACGTCGCGGTTGACCACGATGCAGGTCTTGCCGATCTGCTCGGCGAAGGCCCGGGCCCGCGCCAGGGTCTCGTCCGAGGTCTTGTACCCGCGGACCAGCTCGCACAGCGCCATCATCGGCACCGGGGAGAAGAAGTGGGTGCCCACCACCGACTCCGGACGCCGGGTCACTGCCGCCAGCTGGCTGATCGGGATCGCCGAGGTGTTGGAGGCCAGCACCGCGCCGTCCTTGCACAGCCCGTCCAGTGCCTTGAACAGGCCGTGCTTGACGTCCAGGCTCTCGAACACCGCCTCGATGACCATGTCGGCGCCGGCCGCCGAGCCCAGGTCGGTGCTCAGGCTGATCCGCTCCAGCGCCGCCTGCGCGTCGGCTTCGGCAAGCTTGCCCTTCTGGACGAACTTGGCCAGCGACTTCTCGATGCCGTCCTTGCCACGCTGCAGGGCCACGTCGGTGACGTCCTGCAGGGCGACCGGCAACCCCGCCACGGCGGCCACCTGGGCGATCCCGGATCCCATCAGGCCGGCCCCGATAACCGCTACCTGCTGTGTCATGGCGTGTGCTCCTCTTGGCGTGCGACGGGCCGCGTGCGACGGGCTGGGTCTAACGGCTGCGTGCGACGGGCTGCGGGTGACGGGCCGGCGCGGCTGCCGGCCGGAATGCTCGCACGATAGCCGCCGCTCACCGCTCACCTCGCGCCGGCTGGCGAACGGCTGTAATGCTGGAGGTGAGCGGACCGGCTGATCCGCCGTGAAGAGGTTGGCAGGTTGGCATGGGCTTCGATCTCGGCATCCTGGTGTGGGCGGCCGGCATCCTGGGTGTGCTGACGCTGGTGATGCGCTGGGTGTTCCAGCCGTCGCGGCCGCGCACCGGCCGTCCGCAGGGCGGCCCGAACGCCGACCTCGGCCTGCTCGTCCCGGTGCTCTCGCACGCGCCCCGGGCGCGGGTGCTGGCAGCGAAGAACCTGCTGTCCGAGCGTGGCATCCGCTGCTCGGTCTCGCGGCTGGACCGCGACAGCTACGACCTGCTGGTCTTCGGCGCCGACGCCGACCGGGCCCACCGGCTGCTGGACGGCCACCCCGGCTGAGCGACGGCAGCCCGCCGCACCGGGCACCGGCTGGCGCTACCCGGCGCACGGGGCGGGCGACTCGCCTACATTGGGGGCCATGGCCGTGCACCTGACCCGCATCTACACCAAGACCGGCGACTCCGGTACGACCGCGCTGGGCGATCTCAGCCGGGTGTCCAAGACCGACGTGCGGGTCGCCGCCTACGCCGACTCGGACGAGACCAACGCCGCCGTCGGCGCCGCGCTGGCGCTGGGCGAACTCGCCGAGCCGATCGCCGCGGTGCTGCGGCACGTGCAGAACGACCTGTTCGACGTCGGCGCCGATCTGTGCACCCCGATCGTCGCCGACCCGAAGTACCCGCCGCTGCGGATCACCGAGAGCTACCTCAGCAGGCTGGAGGGCTGGTGCGACGAGTTCAACGCCGAACTGCCGGCCCTGGCCAGCTTCATCCTGCCCGGCGGCACGGCGGCCGCGGCGCTGCTGCACGTAGCCCGCACGGTCACCCGGCGGGCCGAGCGCAGCACCTGGGCGCTGATCGAGGCCGATCCCGAGCACACCAACCAGCTGGCCGCCACCTACCTCAACCGGCTCTCGGATCTGCTGTTCATCCTGGCTCGGTGCGCCAACGCGGGCACCGACGTGCTGTGGCAACCGGGCGGGCCGGCCACCGCCTGACCCATCGCCGCCGGCAGGGAATCCCCGTCGCAGGGTCACCCCGCCGGCACAGAAACCCGTCGCAGGGTCACCCTGCCGGCAGGGAATCCCCGTCGCAG
>DASZEI010000362.1:0-11171 GCA_035940975.1 Jatrophihabitans sp.
CGTGGAGGTGCGCGGCGGCGCGGGGGGCGACGAGGCGGGGCTCTTCGCGGGCGACCTCTACCGCATGCTCGTGCGCTTCGCCGAGCGCCGCGGGTTCACCACCGAGCCCCTGAACGTCTCCGACGGCGACTACACGTTCGCCGTGAAGGGCCGCGGCGCGTACAGCGTGTTCAAGCACGAGGGCGGCACCCACCGCGTGCAGCGCGTGCCGGAGACCGAGTCCCAGGGGCGCATCCACACCTCCACGGCGACCGTCGCGGTGCTGCCCGAGGCCGAGGACGTCGACGTGCAGATCGACCCGGGCGACATCCGGGTCGACGTGTTCCGCTCGTCCGGGCCGGGCGGGCAGTCGGTGAACACCACCGACTCCGCGGTGCGGATCACCCACCTGCCCACCGGCATCGTGGTCAGCTGCCAGAACGAGAAGAGCCAGCTGCAGAACCGCGAAGCCGCGCTTCGGGTGCTGCGCGCCCGGCTGCTGGCACACGCCCAGGAGCAGGCCGACCAGGACGCCTCCGACGCCCGACGCTCCCAGGTGCGCACCGTCGACCGGTCCGAGCGGGTCCGGACCTACAACTTCGCCGAGAACCGGATCGTCGACCACCGGGTCAACTTCAAGGCCTACAACCTCGACCAGGTGCTCGACGGCGCCCTCGACGACGTGATCGACGCGCTCACCAGGGCCGACGTCGAGGCGGCGCTGTCCGGAGACGCCGGCGCCTGATGCAGTCCGAGGTCCGGGCCGAGCTCGCCGCCGCCACCGCCGAACTGGCCGCGGCCGGCCTCGGCTCGGCCCGGGTGGAGGCGGAGTTGCTGCTGGCTCACGTGCTGGACCTGGACCGGGGCCGGTTGCCGGGCCGCCGGAGCGTCAGCCCGGCCGAGACCGCGCGGTTCCGGCAGCTGGTGGGCCGGCGGGCCACCCGGCTGCCGCTGCAGCACCTGACCGGCACGGCGCCGTTCCGGCACCTGGACCTCGCGGTCGGCCCCGGCGTGTTCATCCCGCGGCCGGAGACCGAGTTGCTGGTCGAGCTGGCAGCGCGCTGGCTGGTGCCCGGCGCGACGGTACTGGACCTATGCGCCGGCTCCGGCGCGATCGCGCTGTCGGTGGCGAAGGAGTTTCCGGTCGGGCGGGTGATCGCGGTGGAGAGCTCGCCATCGGCGCTGGCCTGGCTGCGGCGCAATGCCGCGAACCGGCAGGCCGCCGGCGACCGGCCGATCGAGGTGGTGGCCGGTGACATCGCCGCCGCCGGCCTGCTCACCGAGCTGGACGGCACCGTTGCGGTGGTGCTGGCCAACCCGCCGTACGTGCCGGAATCGATCCGGGCCGAGCTGCCGCCCGAGGTGGTCCACGACCCGGACGAGGCGCTGTTCGCCGGCGCCGACGGGCTCGCCCTGATGCCGGCCCTGATCGGGCTGTCGGCCCGGCTGCTGCGCTCCGGCGGCTTCCTCGGCATCGAGCACGATGAGAGCCAGCCGGCGTCGATGCACCGGCTGCTCACCGGCTCCGGGCAGTGGGAGACCGTGACCGGCCGGCCGGATCTGACCGGCCGGCCACGGTTCAGCACCGCCGTGCGCGGCGAACGCTAGCTCAGCCCGACCACCGGCTCACCGGCGGAATTCAGGCCGTTGCCGGTCCGGGTGCAGGTGCCGCCCCGGATCGCGCCGCCGTTGTAGGCCTGGCGCAGGCAGCTGCGCAGCGCCAGCTGGCCCCAGTAGTTCGGGTGCAGCGATTCCTGCACGTAGTACGGGCCGAACGTCGCCGAGACCGTCCGGATGTTCTCGATCCACTCGCTGGCGTCCACTGCGCCGGCACTCCGCCAGCTGGTCAGCGAGGTCTCCTGCAGCTTGTGCACGCCGGTCTCGCACAGCCGGCGGCCGTTGAACAGCCCGGAGACGTTGACAATCTTGATGTTGGGCAGCGCGGACTGGGTCGCGGCGTTGCGGACCGCGGAGTTGATGGTGGGCAGCGCGCTGGCGTTGGACCAGTCGGCGTCGGCGTTCCAGAACCCGCAGCCGCCGGTGTTCTGGCGGGTGTAGCCGGACTCGGTGTAGCGGATCCCGGCCCCGTTGGGCAGGGGTGACGGGTAGGTCTGCACGACCAGGCTGTAGTCGGTGCTCAGGTAGCCGTTGCGGGCCAGCGCGGTGTTGACGTTCTTGAGCGCGTTGGAGATCCGGGTGGTGACTGCCGAGACGTTGGTGCTGGTGAAGTTGGCGGTCACCGACGAGTCGTCCTTGCAGTAGTCCTTCCACCAGGTCGGCGAGCTCAGGAAGTCCTCGACGCAGGTCTGCACGATCGAGCCGAAGTTGAAGTCGTTGCCGCCGATCGAGACCACCACCATCGAGACCCGGTGGGTGGCGGAGAAGTTCTGCAGGGCCAGCGCCTGGCCGATGTGGCCGGCACCGTCGTTGTAGAAGTCGAGGCCGGGCTTGAAGTCGTTGTCGGAGGAGAACGGCGAGGTCGCGGTCTTGGCTCCCGAGCAGGCCAGGTTGGCCGAGGAGATGGTGCCGAAGGCGATCTCGGCGGACTTGGACCGGTGGCAGCCGACGATCGCCTCGCCGGTGCCGGCGTCGTAGTAGGCGGTCGGGCCGAGCGCGTCGGTCTGGCTGGAGTCGTTGGAGTTGCCCGCCCAGCGGCCGGCCTCGCCGGAGATGTAGGAGTCGCCCAGGCTGACCGCCCAGGCGCTGCCGGTCGGAACGGCGGCCGGCCGGAGCTTGGCGGCAGCCGCCGGGCCGGTGAGCGCGACCAGGGCACCGGTCACGGTCGCGGCACCGACCAGCAGGGCGGCGACCCGCTGCCGTCCCCTTCGCCGGGCTACTGGGGATCGGAGTACGGGGGACCGGAGTACGGGGGACTGGAGCACTGGGGACACTGCGGGACGGGCGGGATGTGGCATTGCGGTTCCTCTCGAGGGCGGGCACGGGGCCGGAGCGGTGCCTAGCCAAGCGGTGGCGACGGGGACGGGCAGCCGAGAACGGAATCGGCCAAACAGTGCGATCTTGACACTCCGGACGCGGTCCGGCCAGTGCGGCACGGTGGCAGGTTCGGGCCCCGGATGTCGGTGCGGCAGGATGTCGGTCCATGAGCGACCTGCTGGACTGCACCGATCCCGGCACCCGGGCGATGGCGATCAGCGCCGCCGCGCGGGCGGTGAGCGCCGGTTCGGTGGTGGTGCTGCCCACCGACACCCTGTACGGCATCGGCGCCGACGCCTTCAACCCGGCGGCGGTGACCAGCCTGCTGGCGGCCAAGGGACGTGGCCGGGACATGCCGGTTCCGGTGCTGGTCGGGTCCTGGCACACCATCGACGGGCTGGTTAGCGCGGTCTCGGGCCAGGCCCGGGATCTCATCGAGGCGTTCTGGCCGGGCGCGCTGACCATGGTGGTCGAGCACGCGCCCTCGCTGGCCTGGGATCTGGGTGACGCCCGCGGCACCGTCGCGGTCCGGATGCCGCTGCATCCGGTGGCGCTGGAGTTGCTGGCCCAGACCGGGCCGATGGCGGTGTCCAGCGCCAACATCACCTCGATGCCCCCGGCGGTGACGGCCCAGCAGGCCTACGAGCAACTCGGCGAGTCGGTGTCGGTCTACCTCGACGGCGGCGAGGCGCCGGCCGGCCGGCCGTCCACGATCGTGGACCTGACCGGTCCGGTGCCGGTTCTGCTGCGCCAGGGCGCGGTCGGGGTGCACCAGCTGCGGGAGGTGCTGGGCGAGCTGGAGGTGCCCGGCCAGCTGGAGGTGCCGGGCGAGTCCACGGTGCCGGGTGAGCTGGAGGTGCCCGGCCCGCCGACGCGGCCCGGCGGTGGCGGTGCCGGCTGAGCTCGGTCGGCTAACCTCTTCCTGCGGGGCGTTGCGGTAGCCGCCGACAACCCTTCAGCCCACACGTCAGCAAGGGAGCGTCGAGCAGATGTCTGAGCAGTACTGGGGACCGGACTTCGAGTCGCTGCAGAAGATCGACCCGGAGATCGCCGGCGTGGTGCTGGACGAGCTCGACCGGCTGCGCGGCGGGCTGCAGTTGATCGCGAGTGAGAACTTCACCTCGCCGGCGGTGCTGGCCGCACTCGGCAGCACCTTGAGCAACAAGTACGCCGAGGGCTATCCCGGCAAGCGGTACTACGGCGGCTGCGAGGTGGTCGACCGGGCCGAGCAGATCGGCATCGACCGCGCCAAGGCACTGTTCGGCGCCGAGCACGCCAACCTGCAGCCGCACTCGGGCGCCAGTGCCAACCTCGCGGTGTACGGCGCCTTCCTGCAGCCGGGGGACACGGTGCTGGCGATGTCGCTGCCGCACGGCGGCCACCTGACCCACGGCACCAAGGTGAGCTTCTCCGGCAAGTGGTTCAACGCGGTCCACTACGGCGTGCACCCGGAGACCGAGGACATCGACTACGACCAGGCCCGGGCGCTGGCCGCCGAGCACCGTCCCAAGATGATCATCTGTGGCGGTTCGGCCATTCCGCGGCTTATCGACTTCGCCGCGTTCCGCGAGATCGCCGACTCGGTGGGCGCGATCCTGCTGGTCGACGCCGCGCACTTCATCGGCCTGGTGGCGGGCAAGGCCATCCCGTCGCCGGTGCCCCACGCCGACGTCGTCACCTTCACCACCCACAAGGTGCTGCGCGGCCCGCGCGGCGGGGCGCTGGTGTGCAAGGCCGAGCATGCCGCCAAGTTGGACAAGGCGGTGTTCCCGATGATGCAGGGCGGCCCGCTGATGCACGCGATCGCGGCCAAGGCGGTCAACCTCGCCGAGTGCGCGACGCCGGAGTACCAGGCCTACGCCAAGCAGGTGATCAGCAACGCCCGGGCCCTGACCGCCGGGCTCGCCGAGGTGGGGATGCGCCCGGTGACCGGCGGCACCGACACCCACCTGGCGCTGCTGGACCTGCAGGGCATCGGGGTGAGTGGCCGGGACGCCGAGAGCCGCTGCGACGCGGCCGGCATCGTGCTGAACAAGAACGCCATCCCCAACGACCCGGCGCCGCCCTCGGTCGCATCCGGGGTCCGGGTCGGGACGCCCGCGGTGACCACCCAGGGCATGACCGAGCCGCAGATGGCCCGGATCGCGCAGCTGATCGGCCGAGCGGTGACCACCGAGGACCCGGCGGTGCACGCCGACGTGCGGGCCGAGGTCAGCACCCTCGTCGCCGCGCATCCGGCCTACCCGCACAGCTGAGGGCGAAGCCGGGCGTAGTTCATGCATCCGTCCCTGGAATACGCGCTGGTCGGTCTGATCGCTGCCCTCGGGACGTTCCTGTGCACCCCGCTGGCACGCCAGATCGCGACCCGGTGGGGAGCGGTGGCCAAGCCGCGGGATCGGGACGTGCATGCGGTGGATACCCCACGCCTTGGCGGCGTCGCGCTGCTGGCCGGCTTCGCGGTGGCGATGCTGGTCGCGCACGCGTTGCCCACCCTGCGCAGCACCTTCGGCAACGGCAGCGAGATCTCGGGCGTGCTGTGGGGCGGCCTGATCATCTGCGCCGTCGGGGTCCTGGACGACCGCTACGAGTTGGACTCGCTGACCAAGTTCGCCGGCCAGGTCACCGCGGCGGCCGTGATGTCGATCGTCGGCGGCATCCAGCTGCTCTACATCTACGTGCCGTGGGGCGATATCGGCACCATCCCGCTGGACCGCGACGCCAGCGTGGAGCTGACCATCCTGCTTACTGTGCTGATGGTCAACGCGGTAAACTTCATCGACGGCCTGGACGGCCTGGCGGCCGGGGTCACCGCGATCCAGGGAATGGCTTTCTTCGGCTACAGCTATCACCTGGCCCAGATCGGCAACACCGACATCGCGCTGGCCCCGACGCTGATCTGCGCCGGCCTGGTCGGCGCCTGCGTCGGGTTCCTGCCGCACAACTTCGCCTCCGCCCGGATCTTCATGGGCGACTCGGGCTCCATGCTGGTCGGACTGGTGCTCTCGGCCGGAGCGACCACGGCGTCCTCGCAGGCCGATCCGCAGTCGCTGGGCATCAAGGGCGCGCTGCCGCTGTACCTGCCGCTGATCCTGCCGCTGGCCGTACTGGCGCTGCCGCTGTTCGACCTGCTGCTGGCGGTGCTGCGGCGGCTGCGGCGCGGCCAGTCGCCGTTCGCGGCCGACAAGGAGCACCTGCACCACCGGCTGATGGAGCTGGGCCACAGCCACCGCCGGGCCGTCCTGCTGCTGTACTTCTGGTCGGCGGTACTGGCCTTCGGAGCGGTGGCGATGTCCTTCAGCACCGGGCCCTGGCTGGTGCTGGCGGTGGTGGCGGGCCTGCTGGCGGCCGGCCTGCTGGCGACCGCGATCCCGCGGCTGCGCTCCGCCCGGACCTGACCGCGGGCCGCTTCCGACCAGTTCCGACCAGGGCCAGGACGAGCCCGTGCGCAGCGCGCGGACCGGGGTCCACCTCGGGCGCCGGGCAGTAGACCAGCGCCGGGGGAGGTGTCAAGACCCCCGTGTTCGCTGTGATAGGTTCGCCTCGGCGCCTAGACAGCAGGGGCCTGACTGTCCGACGGCTCGAGCTGACGGCGACAAGGTCCCCCTCCACCCCAGAGGAGTTGCCCGATGAGCCAGTTCGTCATACGCGTGTTCGACACCCGCTGATTCCCGGGGTGGACGATGACGCGGAGGGCCTGACCTGGTCCGGGCTGCTCAGCCTCGGCTTGGCGGCCGCGATCATGGTCGTGGTCGGGTTCGCCCTCGGGTGGTGGGCCGACAAGTTGTTCCATACATTTCCCATAATGGTTCTTGTAGGTATCGGCCTCGGCGTCGTGGCAAGCGTCAGCTTCACCTACGTCCGGATTCGCAGTTACTTGAGAGAGTGAGTGGATGGCTACCGTGCAGCCTGTCATGGCCTCCCCGGTCGACGCGGCCGCCAACCTGCGGCGATCGACGATCGTGGCGTCCGTTCTGGGACTGCTGAGCATCGTGGTGCTGGCTTTCTACGGGCACGCCTTCGCGGGCATGTTCGCCTGCGTCGGCCTGGCGCTGGGCGCGCTCAACAACAGGATGCTGCAGCGTTCGGTGCTCAGGTATGCCGAGAACGAGACGATCCGGCGGCTGGAGTTCTCCCGCAAGGTCTTTGCCCGGCTGGGGCTGATCACCGTTATCGCGTTCGGTTGCGCCCTTCTGCTACGTCCCGACGGTCTGGGCGTTTTCGTCGGGCTGGCGGTGTTCCAGGTGCTGATGCTGGTGGGTGCGGCGGTGCCGGTGTTCCGCAGCCTGCGGCCATGACGGGTAACGGTGACGAGGTTCTGATGAGACTGACTGGACGAAGGCGTATCCCGGTATGAGTACCCAACCTGTCGCGCTCGACATCGAGGTCGGCGGCCACATCCAGTGGAACGTCTTCGGCCTGACCTGGAATGTCGACACCATCCTCGGCACCCTGATCGCCGGCGCCATCGTCATCGGCCTCGGCCTGTACATCCGCGCGCACCTGAGCACGACCAAGCCCAGCGGTGTGCAGCTGTTCTTCGAAACCGTCACCAACCAGGTCGAGGAGCAGGTCGAGTCGACCATGGGCGTCCGAACGGCGCCGTTCGTGGTTCCGATGGCAATGGCGTTGTTCCTGTTCATCCTGATCGCGAACTGGCTCGCCATCGTGCCGACCGGCCACGATCCCGAATACGTGCCGCCGCCGGCCTCCGATGTCAACCTGGCCTACGCCCTGGCGCTGCTGGTGATCGTGACGATGCACGTCACCGGCATCCGCAAGAAGGGCTTCCGCGGCTATTACCACCACCTGGTCACCCCGCACTGGGTGATGTTCCCGATCAACCTCATCGAGGAACTGGTCCGGCCGGTCACGCTGGCGCTGCGACTGTTCGGCAACATCTTCTCGGGCGTCATCATGGTGTCGCTGATCGCGCTGTTCCCCGCCTACATCCTGTGGGCGCCGGACGTCATCTGGAAGCTGTTCGATATGTTCATCGGCCTGATCCAGGCATTCATCTTCGCGCTGCTGACCATCCTGTACTTCTCTTCGGTCAGACCGGCCGAAGAAGGAGCCGAGGCCGCGCACTGAGGCGCGCTCGCTATCACTTGACCTGACGGGCAATCCGTCACCACTGTGCTCATCACTTGAGGAGAGAAATGGCAGTCGACGTAACGACCAAGTCCATCGAGCTTGCTGGCGCCTTCATCGGCGGCGGGCTTGCCCTCGGCGGCGGCGCCGTCGGCGCGGCGATCGGTGACGGCCTGGCCGGCAGCTCGCTGATCTCGGGCGTGGCTCGCCAGCCCGAGGCGCAGAGCCGGCTGCAGACACTGTTCTTCCTCACCGTCGGCCTGGTCGAGGCGATGTACTTCATCAACCTCGCCTTCGCGGTGCTCTTCGTCTTCGTCCTCGCAGGAGGGTGAGCCTCCCCGTCATGGCACAGCAGCAGACCGTCCTGGCGAACAGCAACTTCCTGGTGCCCAACGCCACCTTCATCGCCGAATTGATCGCGTTCCTGATCATCCTCGCGATCCTGGCGAAGTACGTCCTGCCGCCGATCCAGAAAGCCACCCGGGATCGGCAGGCGATGATCGCCCGGCAGGTCGCCGACGCCGAAGAGGCTCGCAAGCAGCTGGCCGAGGCCCAGGCCGAATACCAGCGCGCGCTGGCAGAGGCCCGGACCGAAGCCGCCAAGATCCGGGAGGGCGCCCGGGCCGAGGCCCAGCGCACCGTGGAGGATCTCAAGGCCCAGGGCCAGGAGGAATCCGCGCGCATCGTGGCCCGCGGCGAGGAGCAGTTGGCGCGCCAGCGAGGCGCGATCGTCCGCGAGTTGCGGAGCGAGATCGGCACGCTCGCGGTGGAGCTGGCGGAGAAGATCGTGGGTCAGCGGCTGTCTGACGACGCGGCGATCCGCGGCACCGTGGACTCGTTCCTGGCAGACATCGAGCACCAGCAGGCAGGCGAACAGCGATGATCCACGCTGCCTCGCGTGCTGCCCTCGCGGAACTTCACGAGCGGCTGAACGCGGTGCTGCCGGAACTGTCCAGTTCGGCCTTCAGCTGGTTGCCGCTGGTGGGCCGCAACGACGGCAGCCGGCACCAGGAGTTGGCCGGCGAGCTGTACGCGACCGCTGAGTTACTGGCCAAGCAACCCCGGCTGCGGCGGGCGCTGGGCGACCACTCGACCGATGCCTCGGCCCGCGCCGAGCTGGCGCGGTCACTGTTCGCCGGCCAGGTCGGCGACGTCGCGCTGGGGCTGATCTCCGACGCGGTGGGGCTGCGCTGGTCCACGCCGTGGGATCTCACCGACGGCCTGGAGATCATCGCCGACGAAACGCTGCTGGCCGCTGCCGAACAGGACGGCAAGCTCGACACCGTGGAGGACGAGCTGTTCCGGTTCGAACGGATCCTCTCCGGCTCCGGTGAACTCGCCACCGCCCTGGACGAAGCCGGCATGCCGGCCGAGCGCCGCCAGGCCCTGCTCGAGTCGTTGCTGGGCCAGAAGGTGCAGCCGGTCACCATCCAACTGCTCGAGCACGCGGTCACCAGTGGGCGCCGGCCGACTCTGGGGCTGGCGATCGACGACCTGCTGCAGGCAAGCGCGGCCCGCCGGGAGCGCTCGATCGCCCGGGTGCTGTCGGCCACCGAGCTGACCCCGGAGCAGACCGAGCGGTTGGCGGCGACGCTGACCCGGCTCTACGGTCGAGAGATCAACGTTCGAACCGCGGTCGACGAGAGCGTCCAGGGCGGCTTGGTGGTCCGGGTCGGCGACGAGGTCATCGACGGCAGCATCGCCAGCCGGCTGGCGGCCGCCCGCGCCGCGTTCGCCGGCTGAACAGCTTCATCAGTAACCACGCACCATCGGATGATCGAGATTGAGGAACCAAGATGGCTGAGCTGACGATCTCTGCCGAAGAGATCCGGACCGCACTCGAGGGCTACCTGTCCTCGTACTCGCCGGAAGCCTCCCGCGAAGAGGTCGGGATCGTCGCCGACACCGGTGACGGCATCGCCCACGTCGAGGGCCTGCCCAGCGTGATGACCAACGAGCTGCTGGAGTTCGAGTCCGGCACGCTCGGGCTCGCGCTCAACCTCGACGTCCGCGACATCGGCGTCGTCATCCTGGGCGACGACTCCGAGATCTCCGAAGGCCAGTCGGTCAAGCGGACCGGCGAGATCCTCTCGGTGCCGGTCGGCGATGCCTTCCTCGGTCGGGTGATCAACCCGCTCGGCCGGCCGCTCGACGGCCTGGGCGACATCGAGGCCGACGCCCGACGGGCCCTGGAACTGCAGGCGCCCTCGGTGGTGATGCGGCAGGAGGTGCGCGAGCCGCTGTTGACCGGTATCAAGGCCATCGACGCGATGACCGCGATCGGGCGCGGCCAGCGCCAGCTGATCATCGGCGACCGGCAGACCGGCAAGAGCACGGTCGCCCTGGACGCGATCATCAACCAGCGCGACAACTGGGCGACCGGTGACCCGCAGAAGCAGGTGCGCTGCATCTACGTCGCCATCGGTCAGAAGGGCTCCACCATCGCCGGCGCCCGCTCGGCCCTGGAGCAGGCCGGCGCGCTGGAGTACACCACCATCGTCGCCGCCCCGGCCTCGGACGCGGCCGGCTTCAAGTACCTCGCGCCCTACACCGGCTCGGCCATCGGCCAGCACTGGATGTATGACGGCAAGCACGTGCTGATCGTGTTCGACGACCTGTCCAAGCAGGCCGAGGCCTACCGCGCGGTGTCGCTGCTGCTGCGCCGCCCGCCGGGCCGCGAGGCCTACCCGGGCGACGTGTTCTACCTGCACTCACGGCTGCTCGAGCGCTGCGCGAAGCTGTCCGACGAACTCGGCGGCGGTTCGATGACCGGCCTGCCGATCATCGAGACCAAGGGCAACGACGTCTCGGCCTACATCCCCACCAACGTCATCTCGATCACCGACGGCCAGTGCTTCCTGGAGACCGACCTCTTCAACGCCGGCGTCCGGCCGGCCATCAACGTCGGCATCTCGGTCTCGCGGGTGGGCGGCGCGGCGCAGTCCAAGGCGATGAAGTCGGTCGCCGGCCGGCTCCGCGTCGACCTGGCCCAGTACCGCGAGCTCGAGGCGTTCGCCGCCTTCGGCTCGGACCTGGACAAGGCGTCCCAGGCCCAGCTCGACCGAGGCGCGCGAGTGGTCGAGATCCTCAAGCAGCTCCAGTACGAGCCACGGGCGATGGAGCAGCAAGTCATCTCGATCTACGCGGTGACCAACGGCTACCTCGATGAC
>DASZEI010000363.1:0-10502 GCA_035940975.1 Jatrophihabitans sp.
CGTGGCCGCCCGGCTGGGGCTCGGACCGGTGGCCGCGTTCGACGTGGGAGCGGTCTGCACCGGCTTCATCTACGCCCTGGCGACCGCGGCCGGGCTGATCGCGGCCGAGACCGCCGACAGCGTGCTGGTGATCGGCGCCGACACCTTCTCCACCGTGCTGGACCCCACCGACCTGACCACCCGGGCGGTGTTCGGCGACGGTGCCGGCGCGGTGCTGCTGCGGGCCGGCAGCACCGGGGAGCCGGGTGCGCTGACCGGACTGAGCCTGGGCAGCGACGGCAGCCGCCGCACCCTGATCGAGATCCCCGGCGGCGGTTCCCGTCAGCGGTCACTGGGCTTGCCGGTCAAGGAGGAGGACACCTACTTCCGGATGCAGGGCCGGCCGGTGTTCGCCCAGGCGGTGCACCGGATGTCGGAGTCGGTGCGCCAGACCGCCGGCCGGGCCGGCTGGCCGATAGACGAGGTGGACCGGTGGGTGCTGCACCAGGCCAACGCCCGCATCCTGGCGGCCATCGCCCGGGCCCTGCAGGTGCCGCTGGGCCGGTTCGTCAGCAACATCGCGCAGGTCGGCAACACGGTGGCCGCCTCGGTGCCGCTGGCACTGGCGGCCGGGGTCAGCTCCGGCGAGCTGCGGCCCGGCCACCGGGTGGTGCTGGCGGCCTTCGGGGGCGGCCTCACCTGGGGCTCGGTGGGCCTCGTCTGGCCGGAGCTGCCGGCCGGCTCCGGCACCGCACCAGCAACCCGGCCCGAAGCCTCAGGAGGGCGAGCATGACCTATCTGGAAGAGCGGATCACCAAGATCCTGCTCGATGACTTCAAGGTCCGGGCCGAGTCCATCGGCCCGGGCACCGCGTTCGGCGACCTGGGCTTCGACTCGCTGGTGATCGTCGAGCTGGCCCTGGTGCTCGACACCGAGTTCGGCATCGCGCTGGCCGACGGCGAGCTCACCGACACGATGACCGTCGCCGATGCCGCCGAGCTGCTGATGACCAAGGGCGTGCTGCCCTGATGCCGCGCGACCCGCGACCGTTCGGGGTGGCGATCACCGGGCTGGGGCTGGTGACGCCGGCCGGCATCGGGATCGAGGAGAACTGGAACCGGGTGAGCTCGGGTGTGTCGTGCGCCGTCCGGGACGAGCAGTTGCGGGGCTGCCCGGTCGATTTCAGTTGCCGGGTGCCCGGCTTCGATGCCGACGCCCTGATCGGCGGCTTCGCCTCCCGGCAGCTGGCCCGGTTCGTCCAGCTGGCGATCGTGGCCGCCCGGCAGGCCGTCGATGACGCCGGCTGGGATCCCCGGAGCTGGGACGGCACCCGGATCGGGGTGGTGCTGGGCAACTCGCTCGGCGGGGTGCAGTCCTTCGAGGCCAGCCAGCTGGCGATGGTCGCCGGCGGCCCGCGCAAGGTGTCACCGCTGATGGTTCCGATGTACCTGGCCAACATGGTCGCCGGCCAGGTCGCGATCGACCTCGGGGCCAGGGGACCGAGCCAGGTCACCGCGACCGCCTGCGCCTCGGGGGCGACCGCGGTGGGGATCGCGCGGGAGCTGCTGCGGCGCGGGGACTGCGACGTCGTCGTCGCCGGTGGCACCGAGGCCGCGCTGACCCCGCTGGCGGTGACCGGCCTGGCCCGGATGGGAGCGCTGTCCGGACGCTCCGAGGAGCCCGGGCTGGCGTCCCGGCCCTTCGACGCCGACCGGGACGGGTTCGTGCCGGCCGAGGGGGCGGGCGTGCTGATCCTGGAACGGCTGGAAGACGCTGCTGCCCGCGGTGCCCGGGTCCGGGCGGTGGTGCGCGGCTACGGCGCCTCGACCGACGCCCACCATCCGACCGCTCCGGCGCCGGGTGGTGAGGGGATCGAGCAGGCGTTGCGGGTCGCGCTGGCCGACGCCGGACTTGGCGGTTCCGATGTCGACCACGCCAACGCGCACGGCACCTCGACCCCGCTGGGTGATGTCATCGAGGGCCGGATGCTGCGCCGGGTGCTGGGTGGGCGGGCACTGGTCACTTCCACCAAGGGCGTCACCGGCCACCCGCTGGCCGCCGCCGGCGCGATCGAGGCCGCCTACACCGCGTTGGCGATCCAGCACCGCAGCGTGCCACCGACCGCCAACCTGGTCCGGCTGGATCCCGAACTGGACCTCGACGTGGTGCACGACCTGCCCCGCGCCGCGCCGATCGAGGTCGCGGTCAGTACCTCGATGGGCTTCGGCGGGCACAACGCCGCGCTGGTGCTGACCGCCGCCTGAACCACCCGACCGACCGATCGCCTGAACCGAACCGACTGCCTGAACCGAACCGACTGCCTGAACCGAACCGATTGCCAGAACCCGCACCACCTCCCGACTGACCGCCGACGGCACCTGGAGACAAGAGATGAGCAAGCTGACCAAGATCCGCCTCGTCGCGCTGGACAGCGACGGGGTACTGCTGAACGACACCTACAGCCCGGTGATCGAGCGTTTCGTCACCAAGCACGGCGGCGAGTACACCGCAGCGGTCGAGCGCGGCGTGTGGGGCTCGCCGCAGTTGGCGGCCGGGCAGAACATGGCGCTGGCCTGCCGGTTGCCGTGGTCGGCGAAGGACACCATCGCCGCCTTCTTCCGCGAGCGCGACGACTACCTCGCCGAGCATCCGGTGCAGGTGATGCCCGGCGCCGCCGAGTTGCTGGCCACCCTGCGCGAGGCCGGCGTCCGGGTCACCTGCTACGGCGGCCGCAACCGCGAGTACACCTTCGACAAGTACCTCGGTCACCTGTCGGAGTACTTCGACGCCGACATTCCCTACGTCGACGTCAACGACTTCCGGCCGGGCATCTCCGAGATCGTGCGCGACATCTTCGGCTACGACTTCGACGAGGTGCTCTTCGTCGACGACATCAACCGGGTGGCCGAGGTGACCAGGGCACTGGGCGCCGGCTTCCTCGGCGTTCCGGCCAGCATGCCGCACAACTTCCAGCGCGCCGAGATGGCTGCCACCGGGGTGCGCCACACGGTCGACGACATCCGCGACATCGACCTGGCGCTGCTGCGCCGCATCGATGAGGAACTGGCCGCCGGCACCCTCTGGCAGGGTCCGGCCACGCTGGCGGACACCGGCGCCGGGACGGCGACCGAGCACCGTGCGGCCCGGGGCTCGCAGCCGCCGCGCTTCGCGTTCTTCCACGAGGTAGACGCCCCGGCCGGCGGCGAGGGCTGGGAATCGATGTATCCCTACTACCTCGTTCCGTCGGAGGAGACCCGGGCCGAGGAGAGCTCCCGGCTCTGGTTCGCCGACACCATGCACTGGTCGCGGGGCTGCCACCCGCTCGGCAGCGTGGTGGCCGAGGCCGCCTACTTCGGCGCCGCCCAGAGCAGTACCCGGATCTTCTCGCTGCCCGCCTCACTCGGCCTGGATGTGCGGGTTCAGCACGGCTACCTCTACATCTCGCCGATCGCGGTGACCGACCCCGACGAGATCGCCAGGCGCGCCGAGCACTTCCAGGAGCGGGCCGGTTACTACTACCAGAACTGGGATTCCCTCTACGGCCGCTGGAAGGACAAGGTGGTCGCCCTGGTCGAGGACATGCGTACGGTGAGCTTCCCGCCGCTGCCCGAGTACGAGCCGATGGAGGTCGTCACCGAGGCTCGCGGGCGCTCCACGGCCTGGGAGATTATCGCCGGCTTCCGGCGGCTGATGGACGACCTGTTCGTGGTGTGGCAGCACCACTTCGAGTTCCTCAATCTCGGCTACGGCGGCTACATCGTGTTCTTCCAGTTCTGCAAGGAGGCCTTCCCCGAGATCTCCGAGCAGTCGATCGCGCGGATGGTGGCCGGCATCGACATCCTCGCCTTCCGGCCGGACGAGGAGCTACGCACCCTGGCACGGCTGGCCTGTGAACTGGGCGTGGACGATCTGATCGTTGCCGATAACCCGGAGAAGACCTTCGCGGCAATGGCTGACACGGCCGACGGCCAGCGCTGGCAGCGGGCCTACGACACGGCCAAGGACCCGTGGTTCAACTACTTCGCCGAGTACGGCTTCACCCACGACCAGGACACCTGGCTCAGCAACCCGACCATTCCGCTGACCGGGATCGCCCGCTACATCGACAGGTTGCAGGCCGGCGAGCAGATCGACCGGCCGGTGGCCAGGCTGCAGGCCGAGCGCGACGAGATCGTGGCCGAGTACCGCAGCCTGCTTACCGAGGAGGAGGCCGGCCAGTTCGACCAGCTGCTGGGCCTGTCCCGGCAGGTGTATCCCTACATCGAGGAGCACAACATCTACGTCGAGCACTGGGCGCACTCGGTGTTCTGGCAGAAGCTGTGGGAACTGGGCGACTTCCTGGTGGCCTCGGGGTTCACCAGGGCTCGCGACGACGTGTTCTTCCTCGACCGGTTCGAGCTGGAGCAGGTGCTGCACGACATCGTGCAATCGTGGGCGATCGGGGTGTCGCCGCGCGGCGTGCGGCGCTGGGCCGCCGAGATCGACCGGCGCCGGCCGATCGTGGCCGCGCTGCAGGCAGCCACCCCGCTGCCGGCCTACGGAGTCGCGCCCGAGGAGGTGGTCGACCCGTTCGCGATCATGAACTACGGCGTCACCACCGAGCGGATCGCGGCCTGGTTGGGCCTGGACCAGGACAGCGGCGCGGCCGATCGGCTGACCGGCATCGGAGCCTCGCCGGGCGTGGTGGAGGGCTCGGTGCGGCTGCTGCGCTCCGAACGCGAGCTCGGTGACCTGCAGCCCGGCGAGGTGCTGGTCTGCCCGATCACCGCGCCGTCCTGGGGGCCGGCGTTCTCGGTGGCGGCCGGGGTGGTCACCGACATCGGCGGCATGATGAGCCACGCGGCCATCGTCTGCCGCGAGTACGGGCTGCCCGCCGTCGTCGGCACCGGGTTCGCCACCCTGCGGCTGCGCACCGGCGACCGGGTCCGGATGGACGGCACCACCGGTGAGGTGCGGGTGCTGTCCCCGGCGACCGAACCCGCGGTGTGAGCAGCGAACACGCCGGCTGCATCAGGGGATTCGACGAGCCGGCCTGCCGGGATCCGCGCGAGTTCGGTGGCAAGGCCGCCGGGCTGGCCGGACTCTCGGCGGCCGGGCTGCCAGTGGCTCCCGGCTTTGCCATCGGCGCCGCGGCCTACCGTGCCTTCCTCGACGAGTCGGGACTTCGCGCCACGGTGGCCGGCACGCTGGCCGGCGATGACCCTGAGGCCGCCGACCGGCTCGGCCGGCGGCTGGCGGCAGCGCCGATGCCGGTAGCGGTGGCGGTCGAGATCAGGCAGCGCTACCAGCGGCTGTGCGAGCAGGCCGGCGTTGCCGAGCTCGACGTCGCGGTCCGATCCAGTGCCACCGCTGAGGATTCGGCGGCGGCCAGCTTTGCCGGCGAGTTCCAGACCTGGGTCGACGTTGCCGGAGCCGAGGAGGTGCTGGCCCACGTGCGGCGCTGCTGGAGCGGGGTCTTCACCGCCCGGGTGCTCGACTACGCGCGCCGCAACGGCCTGGACCCGGCCGGCATCGAGATGGCGGTGGTGGTGCAGCGGACGGTACGAGCTCGCGCCGCCGGGGTGATGTTCACCATCTCACCGGTCACCGGCGACCGGTCCCGGATCGTGATCGAGGCGAGCTGGGGCCTGGGGCTCGCGGTGGTCGGCGGCGAGGTCACCCCGGACCGCTGGGTCATCGACAAGGTGGGACTGAGCGTGCTCGACTTCACGCCCGGCGACAAGCGGATCGAGTACCGGCGCGGTGCGGTGGCCGTCGGCGTCGAGCCGGCCCGCTGGGCGCAGCCCTGCCTGACCGACGAGCAGGTGATCGAGCTGGCCAGGCTGGGCAAGCGGATCGAGCGGCAGCAGCGCTGCCCGCAGGATCTGGAGTTCGCCGTCGAGCAGGGCCGGCCGGCCGGTCAGGAACTGGTGCTGCTGCAGCGCCGTCCCGAGACCGTCTGGTCCAGCCGGCCGCACCGGCCGCGATTCGACGCGAGCCACGGGCTGACCAGCTGGATCAGCGGCGCCGTGACCGGTGCCGGCGCCACCGTGCCGGCCGGCGGCCACTCGCACCGGGACGGCGGCTAGCCCACCGCCGGGCATTCCCGCAGGCGAGATGGCTGACCGGCCGGCTACCGCGCCGGGACGGCGACCAGCAGCCCGGTGGACGCGGCCACCTCCCGGGTCTCGCGCAGCCGCAGGCCGGCCCGCTCGAACAGCGCGGCGAACTCGGCCTCGGTGCGCTCCCGGCCCGGGTGCAGCGCCAGCATGATCAGGTCCCGGAGCTTGCCGTCGTGCGCGGCGTTGCCCTCCGGCACGATCGCCTCGATCACCAGCAGCTCGCTGCCCGGTCCCATCGCCTGCCGCACGTTGGTCAGGATGGTGAGTGCCTGGGCGTCGTTCCAGTCGTGCAGGATCATCGACATCAGGTAGGCGTCGGCACCGGCGGGCACCGCGGTGAAGAAGTCCCCGCCCGCCAGCTGGGCGCGCTCGGCGACGCCGGCGTCGGCCAGCACCTGGCCGGCGTGCCGGATCACCTCGGGTTGATCGAAGACCACGGCTCGCAGCCGCGGGTAGCGCCGCAGCAGCGCCGCCACCAGGTGGCCCCGGCCGCCACCCACGTCGAGCAGTTGTCCCGTTGCGGACAGGTCGTAGGCGTCCACGGTCGCCGCATGCAGCCGGCGGGCCAGATCGCCCATCGCGGCGTCGAACACCGCGGCCTGGTCCGGACGGGTCGCCAGCTGGGACCACCAGCTGACACCGTGCAGGTGCTCGAAGGAAGGGCTTCCGGTGCGGACGCTGTGCAGCAGGGCGCCCAGCGCGGCGTGCCGCTCGGGCAACCCCCACAGCCGCGCCCAGTCGCGCAGCGAGCGCTCGCCGCCGGATCGCAGGGTGTCGGCCAGCGGGGTGGAGCCGAAGGTGCGAGCCGACACCTCGCTGAACACGCCGGATCCGGCCAGCGCCCGCAGCACCCGGTACAGGCCGTCCGGGTCGACCTCGACTTCGGCGGCCAGGCTGTCCACCGTTCGCGGGCCGTCGGCGACCAGGTCGGCGATGCCCAGTTCGGCGGCCACCACCAGGGCCTGGGTGATCAGCGGTGCGTGCAGCATCCGCATCATCTCGACGTGCGGCGCAAGGTTGGCGCTGGTCATCGGTGCCTCCTTGCGCACGGGACGGCGATCAGATGTCGGCTAGGCAGATCTCGGACTGGGCAGGTGTCGGACTGGGCAGGTCTCGGGCTAGGCAGCGGGGCACTCGTCCGCCGAGGCACGGGAGCTGACCAGCAGGTCCGACAGGTAACCGGCCACCGAGGCGACGCTGGGCCGGTCCCAGAGCAGGCTGCTGGGCAGTGCGATGCGGAACTGCCGGTTCAGCTGCTGCCGGATCGATTCGCTGAGCAGCGAGTCGACGCCCATCTCCGACAGCGGGCGGTGCACGTCGAGGTCGGCAACGTCCAGCCGCAGCTCCGAGGACACGATGCCGCGCACCGCCGAATCGACGTAGTCGGCCAGTTCCGGCTCGGCCAGCTCCAGCCACTCGTCGGCCAGCTCATCCAGCACGCCGTCGGCGGCACCCGGTTCGGGCAGCGCCGCCTGCTGGACCACCCCGAAGTGCACGCCGAGCAGCCGGGCCAGCACGGTGCCGTCCAGGTCGGCGATGCTGACATCCACCTCGATGTCCTCGGCCTGCTGGTCCACCCACTGGACCTCGACCAGCCGGACGCAGACCAGCGCCTGGGCCGGCGGATCGCCGTGCACGCTCACCTCGCGCAGCCGGCTCGGCATCCGCAGCCGCGGCAGGCCGGGAAACAGGATCGGTGCCGCCGACAGCCCGCCGTCGATCAGCGAGCCCCAGGTCGCGCTGGCCATCAGCCGGTCCGGGTCGGCCGCGAGCCGGGCCAGCAGGTGCTCGGTGGAGCGTCGCACCTGCAGCACCTGCCACGGAAAGCCGATGCCCACCACGCCGATGGCATGCAGCCGGTCCATCACGCAGCCCGGGTCGAGCACCTCGGCGCAGGCACTGGTCAGCGAGGGCTCCAGCCGGCCGGCGTCGCAGCCGGCGTCCTGGGCGATGTCGGCCGTGGAGTGGGTCAGCCAGGACTGGTCGTTGGCCTGATCGGCCAGCCGCGAACTCAGCCGCAGCGAGCCGTCCTGCCGGACCACCTGCAGGTCGCGGGAGGTGGTGAGGGCGACCGGTACTCGCAGCACGACGTCGCTGAGCGCCGAGCCGGCGGCGGCCAGGAAGCTGGTCAACACCACGGCGGCCGGCAGGATCTCGGTGTTGAGCACCTTGTGCCCGCCGGGGTAGGGCCGGCTGAGGTCATCGATCCGGGTCTGCCACAGCGAGACCGGCGAGCTGCCCTGGACGAGGGTGTGCTGACCGAGCACGGTATGGCTGTCCACGTCGTGCTGCAGCTGGCCCTGCGGCGCCGCCGGAGCGGACTCGGCCCAGTAGCGCCGGTGCTGCCAGGCCGTGGTGGGCAGGTCGGCCGGCTCGCGGTCGGGATACAGCGCGGACCAGTCCAGCGGCACCCCGAGGCAGTGCAGGGTGCCCAGGCTGTCCAGCAGGCTCCGGCGTTCGGGTCGCTCGCGTCGCAGCGTGGCGACCACGGCCGCGTCGGTCACCCGGTGAGCGGCCAGGGTCTCGAGGATCGAGTGGGACACCACCGGATGGGTCGAGACTTCCAGGAAGATCCGGTGCCCGTCGTCGGCCGCGGCGGCCACCGCCTCGGCGAACCGCACCGGGTTACGCAGGTTGGCCGCCCAGTACCGGGCATCGCGCGGCGGATCGGCCCGAGGGTCGGCGAAGGCGGTGGTGTACACCGGCGTGTGGCCCGGGCGGGCGAGGGTGCCGGCCGCCTCGACGAGCAGGTCCGGAACCAGATCGTCCATCTGCGCGCTGTGAAAAGCGACGTCGGAGTTCACCCGGCGCACCGTCAGCCCGTCGGACTGCCACTGCGCCAGCACCTGCTCGACCGCGGCGGCGCTGCCGCTGAGCACCGTCGACACCGGCGAGGCGGCGATCGCGGCCGTCACGTCGAGGCGTCCGGCGAGCCGGGCGGCAGCCTGCTCGAACGGCAGGTCGACCATCACCATCGCGCCCTGACCGGCCACCCGGCGCAGCAGCCGGGATCGGCGGCAGATCAACCGGGCAGCCGCCGGCAGGTCCAGCATGCCGGCCGTGACCGCCGCGGCGATCTCGCCGACGGAGTGGCCGATGATCGCGGCCGGTCGCAGGCCGTAACCCTGCCAGATCCGGGCCAGGCCGACCTGCATCGCAAAGGTCATCGCCTGGATCCGGCCGACATCGCCGAGGTCACCGTCGAACACCGCCTGCCGGGGCGAGAACCCCAGCTCGGCCTGGTAGATCGCCTCGATCTCGTCGAAGGTCTTGCCCAGCAGCGGCTCGGTGCGCAGCAGCTCGCGACCCATCCCCGACCACTGGGCGCCATGACCGGAGAACACCCACACCGCCGCGGTGGACGCCGCACCGCGCACGACCTGGCCCGAGCTGAGACCGACGGCCGGCCGGCCCGCGGCCAGCTGGTCCAGCCGGCCGGCGAGTTCGTCGCGGTCGGCGGCCACCGCGCAGGCGCGCACGCCGAGAGCGGACCTGCCGAGCGAGAGGGTATGGCCGATCGCGGTCAGCGAGGTGTGCTGGTCGGTACGCAGCCAGCCGGCCAGCCGGGCGGCGTTGGCCCGCAGCCCCGCCGAGGTCGCTCCGGACAGCGGGAACAGCAGCGCTTCCGCCGGCGCGGTGCCGGCAGTGCCGGCGGTTGCGGTGCCGGCCCGCTCGTGGGGCGGAGCCTGCTCGACGATCACGTGCGCGAGGGTTCCGCCGTAGCCGTAGTTTCCGACCCCGCCGCGCCGGCGATGATCGGCCGAGTCCGGCCAGGGGGTGTTCTCGGTGACGACCCTGAGTCCTGACCCGTCCCACTGGATGTCGGGGTTCAAGCCGGCACGCGACAGGGTGGCCGGGATCTGGCCGTGCCGCACCGCGAGCACCAGCTTGATGATGCTGGCGACTCCGGAGGCCGCTTCCAGGTGACCGATGTTGGATTTCACCGAGCCGATAAGGCAGGGCTCATCGGGTGCCCGGTCCCTGCCGACGGTGGCGGCCAGCGCCCGGATCTCGATCGGATCGCCCACGCTGGTTCCGGTTCCGTGCGCCTCCACATAGTCCAGCGAGGCGGGAGACACGCCGGCGTTGCGGCAGGCCTGCCGTACCAGGTGTGCCTGGGCGTCCTGGCTGGGTGCCATGATGCCGTTGGTCCGGCCGTCCTGGCAGACGGCGCTGCCGCGCACCACGGCAAGCACCTGGTCGCCGTCGCGGTGGGCGTCGGAGAGCCGCTTGAGGGCCAGCATCGCGCACCCCTCACTGCGGACGTAGCCGTTGGCCGCGGCGTCGAAGGCCTTCGAGGTGCCGTCGGGTGAGAGCGCACCGGCGGCGTCGAGCACCAGCGCGAAGCTGGGACTGGCCACCAGCATCACCCCGCCGGCCAACGCCAGCGAGGTCTCACCGGCCCGCAGGCTCTGGCAGGCC
>DASZEI010000364.1:0-13409 GCA_035940975.1 Jatrophihabitans sp.
CCGGCCACCTGCTCTCCGACGACCAGGCCCGCCGTGAGGAACTGGACAAGGTCACCGCCGCGGTGCTGCGCTACTACGGCACGCTCGGCTTCGGCGCCGCCTACCTGGTGGCGATGCTGGAGATCTTCGGCTATGCCTACCTCAAGTACCGCCGCCGTGAGCTGGCAAGGCTGACACCGCGGCGGCGGGCGGAAGTGCTGGCCGACCGCCGGCCGGAACGCAGCGCCGCCCGGGCGGGGGTCATCGCGGGGATGCTGGCACTGCTGATTCCGGCCGGTTACCTCTGCTCTCCGCTGTCGAACCGGTACCAGCCGATCACCCCGGACAGCCAGCTGGAGCAGACCTTCCTGTCCGGCTGGCAGATCACCGGGCCGTTCACCTACCTGATCGAGCAGGCCGTCACCACGATCGACTCGCTGGGCAAGAGCGAGCAGGCCTTCTACGACCGGGTCTCGGCCAACCGCGATGCCGCGTTCGAAGCCCGGTTCGGCATTCCCACGCTGCCCAGCAGCCGGGACCTGGTCCGGATCGCGGTTCTCGACGACCTGCAGGGCACCAGCGGGATGGCCAGGGTAGTCGGCGAGAGCGCCCACCACGTCTCGGCCGACGCGATCCTGAACCTGGGCGACCTGACCGCGACCGGAACGGCCCAGGAGTCCTACCTGTCCTACCTCAAGAGCTACACCGTGGACGTGCTGGCGCACTACGCCGGCGACATCCCGGTGTACACCTCGCTGGGCAGGCACGACACCCCGGCAGTGACGGCCTACGCCAAGAAGATGCACTTCTCGATCGCCAGCGGCACGATGCAGAAGATCACCGACGTCAAGTTCCTCGGCGCCAACAGTCCCTACGTCGTCAAGTTCGGATCGGCGGCCCAGTTGATCGACCCGGCGATCACCACCGAGACGGTGGCTGCGGGCCTGCGCCAGGCGGCCTGTACCGGTCAGCCGCTGGTGGTCTATGCCCACGACCGGGAGTTGCTGGGCGAGGTGACCGGCAGCGGCTGCGTCCCGATCGTGATCGGCGGCCACGCCTACGCAGGCAAGCCGAGCGCGGAGATCAACACCCCGAACGGCGTGGTGCGCACGATCACCCTGGGCAGCACCGGCGGCCATGGCGAGGGAGACGGCTTCGGCGGCCTGTCCACTCCACGCAACAACGCCCCGTTCGTGCTGCTGACCCTCGACCGGCGAACCGGCGCGGTCACCGTCGACACCGTGACCGTCCATCCCGACGCCTCGGTCACCATGACGACCAGCAACCTGACCCCACTGAGCACCGAGCAGCTGCCCGGGCTGGGGTGAGCACCCGCCGGCCCGGCCACGACCCACCGGGCTGCCGGCGCCCGGCCGATAGGGGACACTGATGGCCACGGCGGGTGGGCGGATCCGGAGGAGGAAAGACATGAGCGCAGGACGGGCAGCCTCGACGCCGGCCGGCCCGCCCGCCACCCGGTTGCGCAACACCCGCCAGGCCGAGGCCGTCGAGTCGATCATGCGCGAGGCCGACGGCTTCCGGACCGCCCAGGACCTGTTCGCCGAGCTGCGCCGGCGTGGCGACCGGATCGGCCTGACCACCGTCTACCGGCATCTGGCCACCCTGGCCGAGCAAGGCAGCGCCGACGTCGTGCACACTGCCGACGGCGAGTCCCAGTACCGGCTGTGCGGGGTGCCGGGCGGTGCCGGCGAGCCGGCCGAGGACCATCATCACCACCTGGTCTGCCGTGAGTGCGGCCGCAGCGTCGAAGTCAGCGGGCCGGAGGTCGAGGCCTGGGCCGAGCGGGTGGCAGCGACCGCCGGCTACACCGAGATCAGCCATACCCTCGAGGTGTTCGGGCTCTGCCCGCAGCATTCGAGGAACCCCGGCTAGCTCCGGGCCCGGTCTGCTCCGCCCCGGCCCCGGCCCGGCGGGCTAGGTGCCGCCCGCCTTGGCCGGCTCAGCCTTGGTCGGCTCAGCCCTGCCCGGCTCAGCCTTGGTCGGCTTGGCCTTGGCCGGCTTGGTCGCCCGCACCTCCCGGGCCGCGGCCAGGTCGACCGGCGCCCGGGGAGCGTCGCCCAACCGAAACAGCCGGATCGGCCGTCCGCTGACCCGGGAGACGACGGCGGCGATCGAGCCGGCAGGCGCGCCGCTGTCGAGCTCGCTGCCGGTGACATAGATGCCCAGTTGCTGGTCCGAATCCCGTGCCAGGCCCTTCGTGGTCGTGGCCTGGCGCGCCTCGCGGGCCGCGTCCATGGCCAGCTGGTGGGGAAAGCCGTACTTACCGCCGCCGGCCACCGAGGACACCAGAGCGATCGGCGCCCCGACCCGTTCCAGCAGTTCGAGGTTGATCCCGTGCTTGGAAGCGTGATGGGAGATCTTGAACAAGTCGGCCGTCAGGTAGTCCTTGCCACGCGCGGCGCGTAACTCCTTCGCCAGCGCGGGATCGTGGGACTGCTGGAGAGCCGGAAAATCCACGGTGGTCTGCGCCCACGAGGTGAACTGCGCATCGGCGCCGAGCAGCAGCCGCCGGGAGGGCTGCGGTGCGGCGCGCCGGTTCTTGCGCGGGCCGGTCGCCGGCTGGGCGAACAGCTGGCTCGCCGGGTAGTCGATCATGATCGTGATGGACGAGTCGTTGATCTGGACGCCGTAGGTGTCGAACCGGTTTCGCAGGCCGATGCCGGGCCCGAGCACGGTCAGGCGCACCCAGTCGAGGGTCAACCGGGTGCCGGCGGTGGGTTGCAGCCGGCGGATCCACGGGCTGCTCTCCAGCGTGACCATCAGATTGTGGAAGGACGGCGTGGTGAAGATGTAGCCGGGTTCCCAGAACTGGTCGATGCATCCGGACGGACCGTTGTAGCGCTTGAGCAGGTCGGTCATGCCCCCGATGTGGTCGAAGTGCGGGTGGGTGGCAACCAGCAGCCTGATCTGGCCGGCCGTGCCGGGCGCCTCGATCAGCCCGGCGGCATGCAACGCCTCGATGAGCGCCGGAAGCTTGCCCGGGGTGGCCACGTCGACGATGACCAGCCGGCGCACGTGGTCGTTGCTGTCGGGTGGCAGCAGCAGCAACTGGGTGTCGCCGTCGCCCACGTTGAGCAAGAAGTACACCAGCGCATCGGGGTCCTGCGCGATTGCCGAGAGGAGCGAGCCGGGCGCCGCGGCGACCGGATCAAGGCTCGCCTCGGGTACCAGGCCGACGACGTCCACTGCCGGCGCGGTCATCGATGCCCGCGGGGCGGAGCCGTGATCTTGAGCGGTCGCAGCAGCCGGCCGGCCCGGGTGCGCAGCGTCGTGGCGTGTGCCTTGACCTGCTCGTCCACCTTCTCGGCGGGCGGCACGGCGCCGAGCCCGGCGTGGTAGGCAAGCTTGGCCGCCTCCCGGGCATCGACTGAGATGTCATACACCGAGCCGGTGAGCAGTTCCCGCAGGTCGCTCACCTCCTCCTCAGCCTGCCAGCCGGGTTCGACCGGGCCCTGGGCCGCGAAGGTGTCGCCGCAGCGTGGCCGGCGCCTGAGCTGGTTGGGCGTGTAGAGCTGCGCACGGAGCAGCTCGATCCTGACCGAGGCGGCAACGCTGTCGTACTCGCTGTCGTCCAACCAGACGAGCCGGCCCTGCTGGTCGACGTCGGGCCACGGCCACCGCCGCAGCAGTGCCAGCGAGCCGACGACCTCCTCCACCACGACGTAGCTGAGGTCGGCCAGTTCCTCGGCCGGCACCTGCAGATTCTCAGGCGCCCAGGGGACGGTAGTGCCCGGTGGTGTCTCGATCACGGTTGCCGCCTCCGTACCTGCCGGGTCAGTCCATCAAGGATTCGAAGCGCTGCTTGGACGGCAGGTCGTACAGCGGAGCGTCGAAGAAGACGTGCAGGTTGGCCATCGTGAGCACGTAGCCGTGCCACAGCAGGGCGGCGGCGTTCTCGCGGCCGACCTTGGCCAGCGTCGTCGGCACCTTGGCGGACAGGTCGTGCGCCTGGTCGATCCAGGACTGGTCCTCGAAGGACGCGAGCTTGGCGGCAACCTCGGCACAGGCGACCTGCTCGGCCGGCGACGGCATCTTGGCGGTGCTGGTCCACCGGGGCGTCGAGGCGATGTGGGTCAGCGCCCCGTTCAAGCCGGCGGTGGCGAGCAGGGCATCGCGTTGCTGGCCGGCCGGTAGCGCCTGCCCGAGCCGGACGGTGTCGAACTGGCGGATCAGGCCGGACCGCCGGTTGGTGGTGCCGACCTGGTAGAGGATGTCCTTCTCCCTGAGCAGGGTGAGCAGCTCGCCCAGCAGGGGCACCCGCATCAGGGCCGCGGCCGCTGACCAGCCGCTGCGCGCCGAGGCGTTGACCACCAGCAGGTTGTCCGGCGGCGGGCCCGCGACGGCGGCGAGTTCGGGAGTGCTCGCCATCCGGCTGACAAACCTCTGCGCCCACTGATCGCCCATGTTGTCGTAGACGCCGCCGTCGACGAGCCAGAGCCGGTCGCGGCCGGCCGCGGTGAATCCCAGCTTCCCGGCCGACAGCGAGCGTGCCGGAAAGCCGCCCGGGAAGCAGGCCGAGGCCTGCACCGCCGTGGACAGCTGCAGGTCACCGGCGCCGGTCGAGGTGCCGAACTCGTAGCTGTAGGCGAACGCGCGCGCCAGGTAGGCGTGCACCTTCGACTGGACTTCGGTGGCGCACATCACGTGTGTCACCGAGGCATACATGTCCTTGAGCCGGATCGCCTTTCCGTCCGGCGTCTGGAACAGCAGGCGCCGGAAGATCCGATCGGCGACCACGCTGCGCGCTTGGGTCAGGCCCAACGCCAGGACCAGGCCGGCAAGGAACAGCAGCAGCTGAAGCCAGTCCGGCACCGGCAGGAACCAGGCCGCGACCGCCAGCACCAGGCCCAGCGCGATGCCGACGAGCAGCGCCACCGCCTCGGGCGCCCATTCCACGGTGCCCTGGACGCCACACCGCTTGACCAGTGGCTTGACGGCGTCGGAGAACTCCGAACCGGAAGCCTTGGTGTAGTCGAGGTGAGCGCCGAGAAAGCCATTGGTGAGCGAGCCACCCGACACCGACGCGATCGAGCTGACCTCGGCATTGAGCCCGGAATCGGCCAGGTACATCAGCGCGCCCACGCCGAACAGGCTGGCGCGGTGCCCACCGCCTGAGATCGCGATCGACCATCTCGGCATCGTGGGCCTCCTCGCCGACGAACTGCGCCGCAATCTGCTCCGAGAACGCGCCATTCACCACGAATGGAAAACTCGGTTGCGCGTGCGGAATGGTATTACCGGTCTGCGCAAAAGTGCTGGATGTCCTTTCCGGACGGCCGTTCGCCGCACCAGCAGGTCTATCCAGCGCTCACCGGCTCGCGATCGTCGTGACGGTGACCGTCGTCGCCTCGGCCGCGGCCTGCGTCCCGGGCGACAACATGCCCGTCAGCATGGGCTTCGCGAGGTGCGGTGGTACGCCGGCGCCGATCGGAGGCAGCCGCCGCCGGCCGGGACGCCTCGCCGCCGGAGTCGAGGCTGCGCAGCACCCGGTTCTGACCAGCCGGGTCGCGGAGGTGGCGATAGCTGCCGAGCGCCCCGTACGGCAACTCGCCGTCGTCCGGTTCATCCACGCCGCGGGCGATGGCGAGGTTCTCCACCGCGATCGCCTCGGCGGCGCGATCGTCGCACAACCGGGCCGCGGCCAGTGCGCTGCCGTGCATGAGGAGAGCTTCGGCGACGTGGCCCCCACTGTCCAGGTAGTGCGCCAGGGTCTCAGCCAGCCCGATCGCGTGCTGCGGCCAGCCCTGCCGCCCGGCATGGACGGTGACCGCGACGAGATTGGCCCGTTCGGCATCGAGCCAGCCCCGGGCGGCCGCCACATCGGTGAGCGGGGCGGTCAGCGGGTGCGCGTGCCCGAGGTCGGGGCGGCGATGGTGGCAGTGGGGGAACAGCAGCTGCATCGCATGCGCCGCCGTGTGCAGGTAATGGTCGAGCAGCCGGGTCAGCGCGATCCGGCGGTGCGGCCCCGCCTCGGTTGCCACCGCCAGTTCGCCGGCATAGGCATGCAACAGCTCATGCATGCCGTACCGGTCCGGTGCGCTCTGCCGGACCAGGTTCGCCCGGGTCAGCACACCCAGCGTGTGTCGCGCCTGCGCGAGGGTGGCCGTGCCGCTGAGGGCGGCGAGCGCGTCGGCCTGCAGGTCCGCCCCCGGGTGCAGGCCGAGCAGCCGGAATGCCTCGCCCGCGTCGCCGGGCAGCCGGGAATAGGACCAGGAGAACACCGCTCGGATCGAGGTCCGGGCGTCATCTCCGGCCACCAGCAGATCGAGCGGAGGATGCCCGGATGCGAATTCCGAGACGAGATCGGCCAGCTGCAGGCCGGGCCGGTGCCCGACCAGCTCGGCGGCGATCCGCAGCGCCAGCGGCAGCCGGGCGCAATGCTCGACCAGCGCCTCGGCCGCGGCGGGCGCGGCGTCGACCTGCGTGCCGATGAGCGCACGGAGCAGCTGCACGGCGTCCTCCGGCGGCAGGACGTCCAGTTCGACCCGGTGCCCGCCGTGCCGTGCGATCAGACCGGTCAGGCTGTCGCGGCTGGTCACCAGCACCGCGCACGCCGGCGCCCCCGGCAGCAGGCTGCGGACGTGCTCGACGTCCCGGGCGTTGTCGAGCAGGATCAACATGCGCCGCCCGGACAGCAGCGACCGGTACAGCGCGGCCCGCTCGGCAAGCTCCCGCGGGATCTCCGACCCGGGCACGCCCAGCGCTCGCAGGAAGCCGGCCAGCGCCTGCCCCGGTTGCACCGGCAGCTCCGGGTCGAAGCCACGCAGGTCGACGTAGAGCTGACCGTCCGGAAAGTTCTCGCTCCAGACATGCGCCCAATGCACGGCCAGCGCGGTCTTGCCCGCCCCGGCCGGTCCCGACACCGCGGCTATCAGCCCGGGACGGCCCTGCGCCAGGAGCCTGCTCAACTCGGCAAGCTCCGCGGTCCGGCCGGTGAAGTTGTCGACGGCCAGCGGCAGTTGGTGGGCCACCGCCGTGCGGGTGGCGGGTTCGGCGCCGGTGCCGCGGTGCGCCGCGTCCCGGTAGGCAGTCACCCGGTACCAGGCCTCGGCCCACTCGTGCTGTTCGGCGGAGCTGGCGCCGAGGGCGATGACCATCCGGTCCAGCACCTGGGCAGGAGCCAGCCGCTTGCCGGTGAGGTAGGCGTGGATCGTCGACCTGGGCTCGCCCACCCGGCCGGCGAGGTCTTCCAGGCTGACCCTGGCGGATCGGGTGCCGCGGGCCGCCCGGGACCGCAGCAGCCCGAGTTCGCGCGCGAGATCATCGAGGCTGACTATCCGGGCGGGGTCCGGACCGGAGGCTGAGCGCCGATCGTCCACCCCTACGCCTCCCGTACATCAAACCCAAATCAAGTACACATCATGCCCAAGACGCTCATTAACATCTGTCTCGCACGATATAACCAGAGGGGTTGCGCTGTACGTCAATTCGGGCAGCTGTCCGGATTCAGCCGGTCCGGGATGGCTGTGCACCCGAACGGGACGTGACTGAGCGGAGTGGGTGCCGGGCAGCCGGCAGGGTCACGACACGGGTGTTACGCGCGCTGCCTACGGGTGCAGATCGCGGGGTATCAGACCGGCTCAGACCGGCGACGGTGCGGGCACCGGCTGGACAGCCGGAGCCGGAGTCGCTGCCGGGACGCTCGTCGGCCTGGCCACGTCGGCGCTGGCGAGGAACTCCTGCATGGTGCGCTCCCGGCCGTAGCGGCGCCGCATCCACAGGTAGGCGACGAAGGCGGCCGGGCCGAACACCGTCTGGGCCGGGACCGCCACGTCGGTGCGGGCGGTGATGAAGCCGTCGAGCAGCAGCGGCGCCGCGCACACCGCGGCGATGCCGAACACCACGATCAGACCCATCGCGACCCGGGCGGCCGCCCGGCCGTAGGCCTTGAACGCGGCGATCAGGAACAGCGCGTAGACGAGCAGGTCGCCGATCCCGATGGTCGCGTTGTACAGCCCGAAACGCATCCCGAACGACGGGTCCAGCGGCCAGCCCAGGAACTCCTCGGCAAGGTGGCTGTTCACCGGCAGCACGGTGGTGAACGCGATGTCATAGCCGGCCAGGATCAGCGCGAACCATGCCACGTGCTTGAGCCGCATGCCGCCCTGCACGTACAGGTTGGCGATGGCCGTGGCAGCCATCAGCACGAGCAGGTCGCCTTCCAGCCAGCTCAGCTGCCAACCCCATACGGTGCCGAGCATGGTCCGGCTGAACCAGATGCTGCCGCCGATCAGCGTGCCGACGACAATCCACACGGTGGCTGGTCGCAGTAGCGGTCGCAAGCCGATGGACAGCGCAGAGGCGAAGGTGATGCTGAGGAATGTCGTCAGCGCCCAGTGCGGCAGCAGCGCGTACAGCAGCGGCAGGAACACGATGAAGACGAACAGGATTCTGATGTCGCGGCTGTTGAAGGTCCCGATCGCCGGTCGCTCCAACCGCACCCGGCGCAGGTAGAACAGCGCTGCGGCGCTGGTCAGCACCGCGCCCGTGCCTGCGACGCAGAACGTCATGAGACTCAGCTGGAAGGGTGTCACGTCATTCTCCGATGAGGGCCGGTGTGGCTACGAACGTCGTCTCGTGCAGGTCACTGCGCAGCGGGCGTAGCGAGGCGGCGTCGGCGTCGCTGACCAGCGTCAGGTCGACGTCCAGGCCACATTCGGCGAAGTGCTCGCGGGCGCCCGCCTCGCCGATGCCGTCGAGAGCCGATTCCGGCAGGCTCAGCCGAAGCCTTCCGTCTGCGACCTGCGCGCGGAAGCGGCTCGGCCAGGGTTGGCTGGGCAACGCCTCGACGGCCTCGACCAGCTCCCGTGGCGTCACCACGTCAGTCGGGCCGAGCCGCAGGATCTGATCGGCCTTGCCGAGGAGCGGGCTGGTCGCCGGAATGGCGGCCGCCTCGCATTCCAGCGCGCCTTCGGGCAGGCACCGGACGACGTCGCGGGTGTCGTAGCGAAAGACCGGCATGCACTCCCGGTACGGGAAGTACGGCGTAATCACCACCGTGCTCAACGCGCCGGGCGCTGCCGGTTCGCCGGTTTCCAGGTCCAGCAGCTCCACCAGCCCCATGTTGATGTCGTGATGCAGGTGCCCGGCGCTGCAGTTGCGGCCCGTAACCGGGGCCACTTCGGTCATGGCGAAGATGTCACTGACCCGGGAAACCCCGAACGTCTCACGGGCCGCCGCCGCCAGGCTGGTCGACAGCACCTCGCCGCCACCGTCGATGCGTCGCAGCTGGAAGTCCTCGGGGCCCAGGCCTCGACGGCGGGCGGCCACCACGAGTTCGCCCAGGTAGCTCGGGACGGTGGATAGCAGCGTCACGCCACCTTCGGTCAGGCTGTCCAGCGCCTCGTCCGGCGGCACGATGCCCAGCACCCGGCAACCAGAGCCGACCAGCCGGCAGACCTCGGCGTTCAGGTGCACGGACAGGGTCGCGCGGGAGCTGACGTTGACCTGGACGACGTCACTCGACCGGCTCTCGTCACGCAGTACGCCCGACAGTGCGCCCAGCCCGGCCAGCAGCTCGATCTCGTAGCGAGACAGCCAGATCTCGGCCGGCCGGCCGGTGGTGCCGGTGGTGCGGGTCGCCAGGTAGCGAGTGGAGTCGGCGCACTGGAACTCGGCCTGGCGCTCGATGAGATCCCGCTTGACGGTGACCGGGATGGTGCGCAGCATCTCGAGGTCGAACTTGTCGGCCTTGATGTCGGCAGCGGCGAAGCGACGGTGGTAGAACGGCGACTGGGCGTCCAACCGGCGGGCAGTCCGGCGCAGGCTGCGATTGGCGAATTCGGCTCGGGCGGCCGGGTCGTGGAGAGGGCCGTCCAGCACGGCCTGCACGTCCGAGCCCGGTTCGCCGAACTCAGCGATGGTGGCGAGCGCGTCCTCGACCAGCCGAGCGAGATTGGTGGTGTCGAGCTTGCGGCCCCACACCATGCCCATCGCCATCCGGAACTGCCTGATCCCGGTTTCCAACATTGCTCGCTCCGTTCATGGATGAGTTGCCTCACCTGCGCCACTTCGGCACCAGCGGGTTTCAGCCGTAGAGCGGTGCCGGCAGATCTGAAGTGATCTGCCGGCACCGGTCAGGGTCGATCAGAAAGCAGGACCGGCAGCTTCGACGAACAAAACGGCGGTCAGCGAGCCCATCGCGTAGCGGAGGTGCTTGACGCTGCTGATGACTGTGGACATGGATTTCCCTCCTTCCTGGTGACTGGTGGGTGGCGGCACCGCCGTCTAGCCGGTGACGAGGACAGTGACGGTCATCTCGGGATGGACCGAGCAGGTCAGGCTGTAGCTGCCGGGGGTGTTCCACTGCCCGGTGGTGTAGACGTCGTTCGTCTCCATCAGATGCGCGCCGGACACCGGTACCCCGGCGGCGTCGGCGAGCAGGCCGTCCTTGCCGGGGCCGACCGTGTGCGCGAAGCGGGAGTTGTTCTGCATGGTGAGCGTGTCGCCGCGGTGCACCGTGAAGACTTCGCTGGTGTAGTGCTCGTGGTTCATGCCCAGAACGCCGTCGGCCGGCTTGTTGACCGCGGCGCCCGCGGTAGGCAGCAGCATGCCGAGAGCGAGGATCGGAACGGCGAACAAGATTCGCGGAACTGCCACTGTCGGGCTCCTTGCCATGGCTGCTCGGCCTGCGCCGGGCGCCCTTGCTCATGGGGTAGAACGCCGTGAGTACACCAGGCGTTCGAGGCCGGACCGGTCGGCGCGGAACAATCGCAGACATTTGTAGACACCGCTCCATCCGGGCGGTTCCACCACGGTGAAGCCGGCACGATGGAGGCGTGCCACCGGATCCAGGGCAAGCTCGTCCGCTAGTCGTGACCCTCGAGATCGACGACCAGGCGCAGGCTCGCTTCGATCGCGAGCGGGCCGAGCTGTTTGCGCGGGGCCGCACTCAGGTGGGCGCGCACCTCACCCTCTTTCACGCCCTGCCCGGACCCTCCGAGCCGGCCGTGATCGCCGACCTGGCCGAGGCCGCGGCGGTTCGCGAGCCGTTTGCGATCGAGGTTGGCGAGCTGATGTCACTGGGCCGAGGGGTGGCCTACCGGCTGCACTCGGCCGAGTTGCTCAGCCTGCACCGTGACCTGCAGGCAAGGTGGTGGGATCGGTTGAGCCGGCAGGACCGCCAGGGCTTCCGACCGCACGTGACGGTGCAGAACAAGGTCAGCCCCGAGGTCGCCGCTGGCACCCTGGCCGAACTGCGCGAGCGGTTCGCACCATTCCTGATCACCGCGCGGGCGTTGCGGCTGTGGCGCTACGACGGCGGTCCCTGGACTTACCGGGAGCGGTTCCCGCTCGGCTCGAGCGCACCCTGATCCGACCGGGCCCATCGGCGCAGCACGGTGGAGCCGGCCGCCAGTGCGAATTCGGCCGCGGCGAAGCCGACGATGGTGAAGCTGGGCGGCAGCGCCGGCACCGCGTAGGCCAGGCTCAGGCCGGCCCACATCGCCAGCACCGCCAGCCCGGCGGCCAGCCACAGGGCCCGCCACGGGTCGGCGGTCAGTCGCTGGGCCGCGGCCGCCGGCGCGGCGAGCAGCCCGAACAGCAGCAGCGCCCCGACGGCCTGGCTGGCCTCACCGACGGTGGCGCCCAGGATCGCCAGGAACAGCGGGCCGAGCAGCCGGACCGGCACCCCGCGGGCGGCAGCCACCGCCGGGTCGATGCTGGCGAACAGCAGCGGACGGGCGATCAGCAGCAGTGCCACCGTCAGGCCGGCCGCGATCCAGGCCGCGGTGGCGGCCGCCGCCGCGCTGATCCCGAAGATCGAGCCGAACAGCACGTTGACGTTGGCGGTGCCGTTGCCGGTGCTGCCGGAGGTGGTGTAGAGCGTCAGGAACAGCACGCCGAGGCCCAGTACCCAGGCGAAGGTGGTGCCGATCACCGCGTCGTCGACCACGCCCCGGCCGCCCAGCAACCCCACCAGCAGGCCCACCCCGACCGTGGCGGCGAACAGGCCGAACCGCAGGTCCAGGCCGGCTGCCAGGGCAGCCAGCGCGCCGGCGTAGGCGACGTGGGACAGCGCGTCGCCGGCGAACACCTGGCCGCGCAGCACGACGAAGAAGCCGACCAGCCCGGACAGCGCCGAGATCGCGGTGCCGGCCAGCAATGCGTTGCGGACGAACGGTTGGGACAGCATGCTCGCCAGGCCCGTCACCGGATCGGCGGCCAGCAGCACGGTCATCGCCCGCTCCCGCCGGATCGGCCGGCCCCGGCCAACTCGAGCCGGTGGCCGATGGCCCGGTGCCGGCCGAGCCGGTCGATGCCCGAGCGGTAACCGGTGGCGAGCAGGAACGCCGCGAAGGCCAGCGTGGTCACCCAGAAGCCGATCGGGTACGGCGAGAAGAACGCGATGCCCTCGCCCAGCCAGGTCACCGCGACCGCGATCAGTACCGAGAGCAGCAGGCCCAGCGCCGGACGAGCGGTCAGCCGGCTGGCCGTGGCGGCCGGGGTCACCAGCAGGGCGAACACCAGCAGGCTGCCGGTGACCTGGCTGACACCGGCAGCGGCGACCGCGAGCAGCACCAGGAAGGCGGCGCCGACCAGCCGCACCGGCACCCCCCGGGCCAGCGCCACGTCCGAGTCGATGCTGCTGAACAGCAGCGGGCGTCCCAGTGCCAGCAACACCAGCAGGCAGCAGCCGCCGGCCACCAGCAGCGCCAGCACCTGGCCGTCGGACACGCCGGTGATGGTGCCGAACAGCAGCCCGGTCAATCCGCTCAGAAATCCCTGGTAGAGGTTGACGAAAAGGAAGCCGCAGGCCAGCGCGAACGCCTGCACGGTGCCGATCACGGCCGACTCGTCGCCGTAGCCGCCCAGGCCCGAACCCACCCGGCCGGCCCCGGGCAGCGCGGCGATCACGAGCGCGCCGGCGATGCAGAAGCCGAAGTAGCCCAGGCTGGTGCTCAGCCCCAGCCAGGTCGCGCCGGCCGCGCCCGGAAAGCCGATCACCGCCAGGGTGTGCCCGGCAAAGCTCTGCCGGCGCAGCACCATGAAGTAGCCGATCGCACCGGACAGCACCGCGACGATGGTGCCGGCCCGCAGCGCATTGAGCATGAAGTGGTAGCTGAGCATCTGCTCGACATCGTCGACGAGGTTCCAGCTGAAACCGGTCATGGCCCGGGCCGGTGCTCGGCGTGGCTGTCCGGCTGGCCGACCACGACCAGCCGGCCGGTGCGGTCGCGCAGCACGTCGACGGCGGTGCCGTAGAGCATGCTGAGGGTGTCGGCGGTGATCACCTGTTCCGGTGGCCCCATCACCGCGCCACCGTGCGCCAGGTAGATCACCTGGTCCAGGTAGGGCAGGATCGGGTTCACGTCATGGGCGACCAGCAGCACCGCGACGCCGTGGCTGCGGCAGACCGCCTGGATGAGCGCGCTCACCGACGCCTGGTTGGTCACGTCCAGGCTGTCCAG
>DASZEI010000365.1:0-3705 GCA_035940975.1 Jatrophihabitans sp.
GGCGTCTGGATCCCTGTGGCCCATGGCGGTCAGCATCGCGCACCCGGCCGTGTTCCCCAAGGCTGACATCAGCGGCGCTGGTGCTATCGCGCAGCGGCGAGGCGTCAGGCGGTGCTGTATGCGCTTGCAGGCGGTGATTAGGGTGCAAGTATGTCCGTTCTCATCCGCGCAGTCCTGCTCGGCCTCGCCACCGGCGGCCGCAGCACCGCAGGTCTGGCCGCTCTCGCCCTGACCAATCCCTCATCCGCTGGAGCGCTGGGCAACCGGTGGACCCGCTGGTTGGCCGGTACCGCGGCTGCCGGTGAGCTGGTCGAGGACAAGCTCCCGCAGACCCCGAGCCGGTTGCGGCCCGAGGGGCTGGTGCCGCGGCTGGCCCTGGGCGCGGCGTCCGGGGCGATCCTCACCCACCGCGAGGGCGGCAGCCGCAACCGGACCGCGCTAGCCGGCGCGCTCGGGCTGCTCGGTGCCGCTGCCGGCAGCCGGCTGGGCGCGTCCTGGCGGCAGCTGGCCGGCCGGCGCTTCGGCAGCTCGCCGTCCCACTCGGCGGATAGCGATGCCGCGGGCCAGGACGTTCGACGTCGCTACCCGGACCTGCCCGGCGCGCTGATCGAGGATGCCTCCTGCGCGGCTGCGGTCTACTACGCCAGCCGGGCTCGGCGCTGAGGCTCAGTCACAGCCCTGGGTGCTGACCGACGCGGTCGCGGTCCGGCCCGCCTGCAGGTCCGGCGCCACCTCGGCGGCGGTCAGCACGTAGCCGACTCCGGACTGGTCGACGCTGGCGGCGAAGACCACGCCGTAGACCTGGCCGGTGGTGCTCAGCAGCGGCCCGCCGGAGTTGCCCGGCCGCACCCGGCCACGGACGGTGTAGACCTGCCGGGTGACGGTGCGGTCCTGGTAGATGTTCGGACCGGTGACCTTGGTGCGGCCGGCGATCCGGGCCGGCTCCGCGGTGAACGGCCCGTTCTCCGGATAGCCGGCGACCACGGCCGGGGCGCCGCTGGCGGCCGGGGCGGCGATGCTCAACGGCTGCCGGTTCAGCCCCGGCACCAGCAGCACCGCGATGTCCCGGTCGGGGTCATAGAGCACCACCCGGGCGGCCAGCGTGCCGCCGCCCGGCGCGCTGACCCGGGGGTTGCCGACCCCGGCCAGCACGTGCGCGTTGGTCATCACCCGGTCTTGCGCGAAGACGAAACCGGTGCCTTCGATGGCCCGGCGGCAGGACTGCGCCTCGCCGGTGATCTTGACGACCGAGGACCCGGCCACCCGGATCGCGGCCGGCACCACGGCCGGGTCGGGTGGGGCCACCGACGGCGCCAGCAACGTCGTGAACGGCCCGGACACGGCCGGCAGGTCGTGTTGCTGGAGCTGGCGCAGCAGGCCGGCGATCACTCGCTGGCCCTCGCCGGGAACCGCCCGGTCGATGGTCTGTAGCACCAGGCTGCGGTGGATCTGGCGGGCCAGCGCGGGGGCCGGCGCGTAGGCCAGCGCCAGGGCCAGCAGCCACGCCAGTGCCAGCAGGGTGCCCACCGACACCACCGCCCCGCCGGCGCCGTCCACCGGCCCGAGCGGGGTGCGGACGATCTGGGCGCGCAGCCGGATGCCGATGGCCTGGCCGATCAGGTGGCCGACGGTGGCCAGGGCGAACACCCCGATCACGGTGAGCGCCCGCTGGCCCAGCGCCTGGTCGGCCGCGCCAGCATCGCTGGGCGCATCGAGCAGGGCCCGGGCCAGGGCCGGAGCGACCTTGACCCCGATCGCGGCGCCGGCCAGGAAGCCGGCGAAGGAGGTGATCGAGCAGACCAGGCCACGGCGGTAACCGGCCAGCGCCGACAGCACCGCCAGCGCTACCAGCACCAGGTCCAGCAGATCTCCATGCACCCCCAGATAGTGCTCCACGGGCCTGTGCACGGCGAACCGGACCGGTGCGGCGCGCCGGACCTACCCCGGCGGCCCGGACCTGCCCTCGACGGACGACGGCTGAGGATCAGCGAGGCGGCAACGCATAGGGTCAAGGAATGGACTACACCAAGCTCGGCTCGACCGGTCTGGACGTCTCGCGGATCTGCCTGGGCTGCATGAGCTTCGGCGTTCCCGAGCGCGGCGGCCACCCGTGGAGCCTGGACGAGGACCGGAGCCGGCCGCTGATCCGGCGGGCCATCGAGGCCGGCGTCAACTTCTTCGACACCGCCAACGTCTACTCCGACGGCACCAGCGAGGAGATCCTCGGCCGGGCGTTGCGCGAGTTCGCCGACCGGGACCAGATCGTGCTGGCCACCAAGGTGCACGGCCGGATGCGTCCGGGCCCGAACGGCGCCGGCCTGTCCCGCAAGGCGATCCTGTCCGAGCTGGATGCGAGCCTGCACCGGCTCGGGGTGGACTACGTCGACCTGTACCAGATCCACCGGTGGGACGACCGCACCCCGATCGAGGAGACCATGGCGGCGCTGCACGACGCGGTGCGCTCCGGCAAGGTCCGCTACCTCGGCGCCTCGTCGATGTATGCCTGGCAGTTCGCCAAGGCCCAGCACCTGGCCGAGCGGCACGGCTGGACCCGGTTCTCGACCATGCAGAACCACTACAACCTGCTGTACCGCGAGGAGGAGCGCGAGATGCTGCCGCTGTGCGCCGACCAGGGCGTCGGGGTGATCCCGTGGAGCCCGCTGGCCCGGGGCCGGCTGACCCGGGACTGGGACGCCGGCACGGCGCGCAGCGAGACCGACGAGTTCGGCAAGTCCCTGTACCTGGAGGACGATCGGGTGATCGTCGAGCGGGTGGCCGAGCTGGCCGCCGAGCGCGGGGTGTCGCGGGCTCAGATCGCCCTGGCCTGGCTGTTGCGCAATCCGGTGGTGAGCGCGCCGATTGTCGGTGCCACCAAGCTGGAGCACCTGGAGGACGCCTTCGCCGCGGTGGACGTCGAGCTCAGCGACGCCGAGGTTGAGCGGCTGGAGAGCGGGTACCGGCCGCATTCGATCGCCGGCTTCCGCTGAGCGGCTCAGGTTCGAGCCCATCCGGGGCACAAACGTTGTAATTACGACATCACCTCGGCTATTGCCACTGTCCGTGCCGGGCGGCTTTTCCGCCGGTAAGCGCGCTCGATCTTGCTCCGCAGGTTGAGCAGGTCGATCTCTATAGGACCGCGAGCGCTATGACTACGGCTAACGCGGCAACACCCAGCGCGGAGGCGCTGACCCACGCCGGTGCTCCGCTCGTTGGCCATAGATTCCCCGTTGCAGGTTCGGACTAAAGTACCGGCGTCATGGCACGACGACCCGACCAACGTCATGGATCATGGATAGCGTGGCTTGGCACTCTGCTTCGATGATCTACCTATCCAGGGACGACCGGGGGCGCCTCGGTAGTTTCGACCCGGGCTGCTTCACGGTCGACTTTCGGAGCCCCACCGCCGACATCGCTCCAGGAACCGACGCCCGCCTCATACTTGGTCGTGTGCCGGACCCGTTGCTGGCTCACGAGTTCGCCCACTTCCTACACGCCACCGGCACGCGCGCCGGAATTCACAATTACGCCCTTTCCGTGGACTACGCGCTCGGGCTGTCTGCCCTCACCGTGGTCCGACAGTTCGGGCCCGAGCATGACGGCCGGATAGTCGAGGAGCAGGAGATGGCAGACCTCCACAGGTCCGTCACCGCCACTGTGTCGTCGATGCTCGTAACCTCCGGTGGCATCGCTCCCGACGGCGACCCT
>DASZEI010000366.1:0-6030 GCA_035940975.1 Jatrophihabitans sp.
CTGCCGCCCTACTACCACCCGGGCGAGAAGTCCGACGAGATCCAGTACATGAAGGAGCGCCGCCAAGCCCTCGGCGGCTCGCTGCCCAAGCGGGTCAACCGGTCCAAGCCGCTGGTGCTGCCGGACTCGGCGGCCAGCGCCTACGCGGACCTGAAGAAGGGCTCCGGCAAGCAGAACATCGCCACCACCCAGGTGATGGTCCGGTTGTTCAAGGACCTGATGCGGGACAAGGAGATCGGCAAGCGGTTCGTGCCGATCATCCCGGACGAGGCCCGCACCTTCGGCCTGGACGCGATCTTCCCGACGGCCAAGATCTACTCCCCGCACGGCCAGGAGTACGACGCGGTCGACCGGGACATGCTGCTGTCCTACAAGGAGTCCACCATCGGCCAGATCCTGCACGAGGGCATCAGCGAGGCCGGCTCCACCGCGTCGCTGATCGCGGCCGGCACCGCCTACGCCACCCACGGCCAGCCGATGATCCCGTTCTACATCTTCTACTCGATGTTCGGCTTCCAGCGGACCGGCGACCAGTTCTGGCAGTTCGCCGACCAGCTGGGCCGGGGCTTCGTGCTGGGCGCGACCGCCGGACGGACCACCCTGACCGGCGAGGGCCTGCAGCACGCCGACGGGCACTCGCTGCTGATCGCCTCGACCAACCCGGCGGTGGTGGCCTACGACCCGGCCTACGCCTACGAGATTGCCCACCTCGTCGAGGCGGGGCTGCGCCGGATGTACGGCTCGTCCGAGCAGCACCCGCACGGCGAAGACGTCTTCTACTACTTCACCATCTACAACGAGCCCATCCCGCAACCGGCCGAACCCGCCGACGTGGACGTCCAGGGCATCCTGCGCGGCATCCACCGGGTGTCGGCAGCGCTGGGCGAACCGGGCCGGCCGCGGGCCCAGGTGCTGGCCTCCGGGGTGGCGGTGCCGTGGGCGCTGCGGGCCCAGGAACTGCTCGGCCAGGACTGGGGGGTGGACGTCGACGTCTGGTCGGTGACGTCCTGGAACGAACTGCGACGGGACGCTCTGGCAGCCGACGAGCACAACTTCCTGCACCCGGACGCCGAGCCGCGCACGCCGTACATCAACAGCACGCTGGCCGATACCAGCGGGCCGGTGGTGGGAGTGTCGGACTACATGCGCGCGGTGCCCGACCAGATCGCCCAGTGGGTACAGGGTGCTGGACGGGACTGGAGCTCGCTGGGCGCCGACGGCTTCGGTTTCGCCGACACCCGCGGCGCGGCCCGCCGGTTCTTCCACATCGACGCGGAGTCGATCGTGGTGAACGTGCTGGCGCAGCTGGCCAAGCGTGGCGAGGTCAAGCCCGAAGCGGCCCGCGACGCCCTGGAGAAGTACCGGATCAACGACGTCACCGCCGCGAACGCCGGCTCCGCAGAAGGCGCCGCCTGAGGTACTGGTCGCTGTGATCGAGCCTTAGAGGGGTGTGGGGTCTTCGCCCACAGTTGTACAAATGATCTGACGGTAGTTGTACGCTGGCCGGATGGACGTGGCGATCAGCATGCTCAGGGCTGAACTGTCGGGCTGGATCGAGCACGTCCGGGCCGGCCAAGAGGTGGTCATCACCGAACGAGGTGTTCCGGTGGCGCGGTTGCTGCCGATCGACACCGCGCCGCTGATCGAGCAACTCACCCAGCAGGGAGTTCTCGGCAAGCCGCGTCGTGCCGGCCGGCCGGCCGCGCGCGGCATCGTCCGGGCCCGGGCAGCCGATCCGGTATCCGAGCTGGTGGGCGAACAACGCCGCTGAAGCCATGACCATCGTCTATTTCGACAGCAGCGCGTTCGTGAAGCTGGTCGTCGACGAAACCGGCAGCGATCTGGCCGCGGCCCTCTGGGATGGCTGCGACACGGCGGTGTCCAGTCGGCTGGCCTATCCCGAGGTGCGTTCCGCGCTGGCCACGGCCGGACGCGCCCAGCGCCTCGACCCGGTCGAACAGCTACACGCCGAGTCGCTGTGGGAAGACTTCTGGGCGGCGACCAGGCCGATCGAGCTCACCGAGGCCGTCGCGGCCCACGCCGGCGAACTGGCCTCCCGGCACTCGTTGCGCGGTTCTGACGCGGTGCACCTGGCCAGCCTGCTGGCAGTCGGTGCCGCCGAGACGGTGTTCGCGGTGTGGGACGCACGGCTGCGAACCGGGGCGGCGGCGGCCGGCATCCGGATCGCCGCGACGGCCTGAATCACTGCGACGGCCTGAACCGCTGCGATGGCCTGAACCGCCGCGACGCCGTGAACCGCCGCGACGCCGTGAACCGCTGCGACGGCGGGATCCTCAGTAGCGGGCGCCGACCACTTGGATTCCGAGCGGGTCCAGTTCCCGGAGATCCTCGTCAGTGAGCTGGACGTCCAGCGCCGCGATGTTTTCCTCCAGCCATCTGGTGCGCTTGGTGCCGGGAATGGGCACCACCGGCACTCCGAGCCGGTCGGATTGCGCATGCACCCAGGCCAACGCGATCTGGGCCGGGGACCTCATATGCCGCTGTGCCACCGCCCGGACCGCCGCCACGATCGCGAGATTGGCCTGGCCGGCCTCGCCCTGGAACCGGGGATTGGCGCTGCGGAAGTCCTTGCTGTCCAGCTGGTTCAGGTCCACCGCACCGGTCAGGAAGCCGCGCCCGAGCGGTGAGTACGGCACCAGCCCGATCCCGAGCTCCATCATGGTCGGCGTCACGGCCTCCGCGTCGCGGGTCCAGAGCGAGTACTCGCTCTGCACGGCCGTGATGGGGTGCACCGCATGCGCCCGGCGCAGCAGCCGCTCATCCACCTCGGACAGCCCCAGATAGCGCACCTTGCCCTCCGCGACCAGCTCGGCCATCGCGCCGACCGTCTCCTCGATCTCGGTGTTCTGCGGCGGCCGGTGCAGGTAGTACAGGTCGATCACCTCGACCCCGAGCCGCAGCAGCGAGGACTCGCAGGCGCGCTTGACGTAGCCGGGCTCGCCGCGGATCACCCGGGCCTGGTCGCCGCCGGACCGGTCGATGCCGAACTTGGTCGCCAGCTGCACCTGCTCGCGCCGGCCGGCGATCGCCCGCCCGACCAGCACCTCGTTGTGACCGGCTCCGTAGACGTCGGCGGTGTCGAGAAAGCTCACCCCCAGCTCCAGCGCGCGGTGGATGGTGGCGATCGAGGTGTCCCAGTCCGCGGGTCCGTACCACTCGCTCATGCCCATGCAGCCCAAGCCCTGTCGAGACACCTCGAGCTCACCGAGCCGGATCCGATCCATCGTCCTGACCTCCGATCTGTCGCCATCGGCGTGCGGCTGTCGCACCGGGTTCCCCGCCCGTCATAGCTAGTTCATCAGCTCGGCGCCGGTCAAGTACGCAGCCGGGTCGAGTACTCAGCGCCGGTCAAAGTACGCAGCCGGGTCGAGTACTCAGCGCTGGTCGAGCACCCGGACCGCCTTGCCCTGCGAGCGCGGGACGGAGTCCGGAGCCAGCACCTCGACGGTGACCGTGACACCGACCCGGTCCTTGACCAGTTGCCCGTGCTGGCCGGCCAGCGCGCCGGTGTCAGCGCCGGGCTCGCGCGACTCGACCCGCACGGTCAGCTCGTCGAGGCGCCCGGGCCGGCTCAGCACGCACTCGAAATGCGGCGAGAGCCCCGGCACCGACAGCAGCAACTCCTCGATCTGGGTCGGAAAGACGTTGACGCCCCGGATGATCATCATGTCGTCGGTGCGCCCGGTGATCTTCTCGATACTGCGGAACGCCAGGTAGGCGCTGCCGGGCAGCAACCTGGTCAGGTCCCGGGTCCGGTAGCGCACCACCGGCATCGCCTGCTTGGTGAGCGAGGTCAGCACCAGCTCACCCGGCTGGCCCTCGGCCAGCACCTCGCCGGTCTGCGGATCGATCACCTCGGGGTAGAAGTGGTCCTCCCAGACCTGCAGGCTGCCCGGGTGGCCGGCCGCCTCCTGGCCGATCCCCGGACCCATCACCTCGCTCAGGCCGTAGATGTCCAGTGCGGTCAGGTGGGCGCGCTGCTGCATCTCCGCGCGCATCGCCTCGGTCCACGGCTCGGCCCCGAAGATGCCGATCCGCAAGGACGAATCGGCGGCGTCGATGCCCTGCCGGGCCAGTTCGTCCAGGATCGACAGGAAGTAGGACGGGGTCACCATGATGATCCGCGGCTCGAAATCGATGATCAGCTGCGCCTGCCGCGCGGTCATCCCGCCGGACACCGGAACCACCGTGCACCCGAGCTTCTCGGCGCCGTAGTGGGCGCCCAACCCGCCTGTAAAAAGGCCGTAACCGTAGGCCACATGCACGATGTCACCCGGCCGGCCACCGGCGGCATAGATCGAGCGCGCCATCACCGACGCCCAGGTCTGGAGGTCCTCAGCGGTGTAGCCGACGACGGTCGGCTTGCCGGTGGTCCCGGACGAGGCGTGCACCCGGGCGACCTGCTCGCGGGGCACCGCGAACATCCCGAACGGGTAGTTCTGCCGCAGCTCTGCCTTGCTGGTGAAGGGGAACCGGGCCAGGTCGGCCAGCGAGGTCAGCTCGTCGGGGTGCACGCCGGCGCTGTCGAAGGCCGCCCGGTAATGGCCGACGTTGTCATAGGCATGGCGCAGCGACCACCGCAGCCGGCGCAGCTGCAGCTCGCGCAGTTCGCCGATCCCGACCTCGGCCAGCTCGCCGAAGGCCTCCACGTCATCCAGCCGCGACAGTTGCATCGACGTCGTCCTCTCGCGCGGGCTCGTTACCCGGCGACCTTATCGCCGGGAACCGCCGCCCAGCACCCGCCCAGAACTCGCTCAGCACCCGCGCAGCACCGGCTCAGCTCCGGATCGCGGCCCCGGCCAGTGCCGGCAACACCTCACCGAGTGGTCCGTCCAGCAGCACGTCGGCCAGCGGGTCACCGCGGGTGGCGCCCTGGTTGACGATCGCGACCGGGATGCCCCGGGCTGCCGCCCGCCGGACGAATCGAAAACCCGATGCCACCGTCAACGACGATCCCAGCACCAGTAGCAGCCGGCTGGCCTCGACGAGGGCGTAGCAGCGGGCCACCCGCTCCGGCGGCACGTTCTCGCCGAAGAAGACCACGTCAGGCTTGAGCGGGCCGGCGCCGCAGTCCAGGCAGTCCACCACCCGAAACTCCGCGATCTCGGGCTCGGCAAGCTCCACGTCGCCGTCCGGCTTGACCGGGCCGGCGCTCTGGGCGTCGGCGTCGCGGGCCCGCGGATTGGCCGCCGACAGCCGCTCGTCGAGCTCGTCGCGATCGCTGAGCATCCGGCAGCTCAGGCAGATCACCCGGTCCAGGCCGCCGTGCAGCTCGATCACCTCGCGGGCGCCGGCCGCCTGGTGCAGGCCGTCGACGTTCTGGGTGATGACGCCGCTGACCAGTCCGGCCCGTTGCAGGCGCGCCACCGCCTGGTGGCCGTCGTTGGGCCGGGCATGTTGGATCCGTTGCCAGCCACGGTGGCTGCGCGCCCAGTAGCGCTGCCGGGCCGCCGGGCTGCCGGTGAACTCCTGGAACGTCATCGGGGTGGCGGGGTGCAGCCGCCCGGTCGGCCCGCGGTAGTCGGGGATGCCGGACTCGGTCGATATCCCGGCACCGGAGAGCACCAGCACGCCGCCGCCGCCGATCAGCCGTGCCAGCCGGCGCTGGTCAGCGGCGTCGTCAGGGTGGTCGAGACCAGCTGCTGCGGACACCCAGCCAGGGTAGGACAGCGAGCGCGCATCCAGCGACGACAACCACAGCTACGACGACCACAACAGCGACGACCACAACACCAGGGACGACGACCGCGAGACGACGGACGGCTGATCTAGCCGGCCGGGCCGCCGAACTCCCAGACCAGCAGCTCGGCCGGCTCGAGGGCCGTGACCTGATACTCGTGACCGCCGGTGATCCGCAGCGCGTCGCCAGCCACCAGCCCCTGGTGGCCGGCGCCAGCATCGGCAGTGTCGATGCCCACCGAGCCGGCGGCCACGAACAGGTGGACGCGAGGCGCTGCCGGCAGGGTCACCTTCGCGCCGGCCGGCAGCCGGGCGACCGACAGCGCGGCG
>DASZEI010000367.1:0-2577 GCA_035940975.1 Jatrophihabitans sp.
GCCTCAGCGCTGAAGGTCAGTATGCCGGTCCAGTCGCAGGCCTCAGTGGCGAGCCCACCCACCCGAGAAATGGACAGTGCCGCCGGCTGGAACAGCCGGCGGCACCGTATGGTGCGCTTGCGCGCGAAGGTCAACTACTTCTTGCGGGCGACCACCGAGACCAGGGTCTGGTTGCCGCACTGGGACAGTTCGCGGATCGCCCACCGGCCGTCGTACTCGGCCGAGGACCAGTCGGACTCGGCGTCGCGCGGTTCGGTCTCGCCGTTCTTGGGCGTGAAGCCCTTGGCCGGCAGGTCGGTCTGCAACCCCTTCAGCACATCCTTGAACCCGGTGGCCGTCACGCCACTGATCACCAGGCCGGCACTGCCGCGGTCCTCCGCGGAGGTGACCACCATGCCGGCCGGCAGCGGGAACGTCGACGGAAAGCCGGCAGGCGGTTGCACGGCCTTAGCGTCCTTGGCGCAGACGGCCGTGCTAGCCGATGCCTTCAGCTTCGCCTGGTCCTTCTCCTTCTCCTTCTCGGCCGCGCTCTCGCAACCGGCGACCAGGATCAGGGCCGTCGCGACGGCGGCGGCCCTGCCCAGCAAGCTCACTTGATGGTCACCGGAATGGAACGCCGGTTGTCGGACTCGTTCGACTCGGCCAGCGTGTTGGCCGGGTCCGCGATGGCCAGCACCGTCTGGCTGCCCTTGAGCTGCTTGGTGCTCCAGGCCACGGTCACCGTCTTCGACGTGCCGGCCGGCAACGACACCGGCGCCGAGGTGCTCAGCACCTTGTTGTTGACCTGGAACTGGACCGGGGTGCTGACCGCCGACTTGCCGAGGTTGGCCACCGTCGCCGTGATCGAGGACGAGCCGTTGGTGGCCACCTTCGAGGACAGGCTGGTCACCGCGACGTTCGGCTGCGGGTCGTTGGCCGAGAACAGCGTCAGGCCGGCGTACTGGCGGGCGATGGTGGCGTAGGCGTCGAAGTTGTTGACGCCGGTGCTCGCGCAGCTGCCGGTGCACCCGTCGGCGTAGCCCACCTCGACCCGGCCCTGCTTGTCGACCGTGGAGCCGATGAAGTCGAGCAGGTTGCGGTCGCTGCCGCAGGTGGTGCCGGCGGTGCAGATCGAGCCGATCTGGACCGGGTCGGTCGGGGTGTCGTCGACCGTCACCCAGCTCACGCCACCGTCATAGGTGAACGCGGTGTAGAGGTGCCAGACGCCGTGGAAGTTCGCCGTGTCCTGGTAGTTGCCCGGGGTGGTGGTGCCGATCCAGCTCACCGCCGCGCGGTTGTCGTCGCCGGCCACCGCGGTCGGGAACACCGTGTTCTTGACGCCCTGGGAGGCACCGACGTTGAAGTCGTTCTCCCAGGTGGCGCCCCGGTTGTGGCTGACCGCCACGTGCTGGGTGCCGTCACCGTTGGCGTAGCCGAGGTACACCGTGCCGTTGGCGCCGATGCTGACCGCCGGGTCGCTGTCGCCGGGCAGGCTGTTCGGAACGGTGTGCACCGTCCAGGTCAGGCCGTTGTCGGTGGACACCGTCACGCCCTGGTGGCCGCCGCAGCTCTTGTTCGGCACGTAGGCGGTGCCGTCCGGAGCGACCATGACGTGACCGTGGATGCCGCCGCAGTCGAGCAGGTTGTAGACCGGCACGCCGGCGCCGAAGGTGGTGCCGCCGTCACGCGACAGCGCGCAGAACGCGGTGGCAATGTCCTGGCTGCAGTAGTAGACAGCCCGCGGGTAGAGGTTCGCCGCGTTCAGCGGGTCACCGGCCACGAAGTTGCCGCCACCGAGGGTCTGGTGGTCGACGCCGGACGGGATGCCACCGCCGGTGCTCGGGTGCCAGGTGAGGCCCTCGTCATCGGTGTAGCAGGTCAGCGAGTCGACGCCTGACAGCTGGGACTCGAATACCCGGCCGGTGACCGAATCGGTGTAGCCGATCGGGTCGAGGGAGGTCGTCGATCCGACCACGCAGCCGTTGGCGGCGTTGGCCGAGGCGTCCTTCCAGGTCGCGGCCGGCGGGGTGACCGCGTCGTTGAAGGTGACCTTGTAGGTGGAGAACAAGGACTGGTAGAAGGTCGAGCCGGTCTTGAAGCTGTTGCCGATCGACGGCTCGCCGGCGTCGTGCGCGTCAGGCAGTGACTCGGGCGCGCCGTAGTTGGCCATCGACGGCGGGGTGGCGCTCGACGGCGGAGCGCTGTCGGGTGCCTTGGTCACCATGCTCGCGCTGGCCGAGTAGGTCTGGCCGAGCGGCGCGAACGGGACCACCCGCACCGTGTAGGTGGCGCTGGTCGGCGGCAGGACGACGACCTCCGGGTCGGCCGAGGACGCCGCGGTGGCGACGATCGCGCCGGACTGGCTCAGCACGTAGAGGTCGAAGTCCGCGGCACTGTTGGTCCAGCTGATCGCGATCTTGAGGTTATGGGTGTCTCCGTAGCCGGCCGGCGACGACACCGTCAAGGTGTAGTCGTCGCACGACTGCGGCACCGTGCAGACCGGGTCACCGGCATTGCCGGTCACGTTCGCGACCAGGAACGGGCCACCGGTCCAGGTCTTGGCGCCGCTGGTGTCGCTCACCGTGCCGGAGGAGGGGG
>DASZEI010000368.1:0-7264 GCA_035940975.1 Jatrophihabitans sp.
CGGTGGTTGGTCGAGGCGGTGGCCGAGACGGGCTCCACCAACGCCGACCTGCTCGCCGCCGCGGGTACCGGCGCGCCGGCCGGCACCGTGCTGGTGGCGCAGCTGCAGTCCGGCGGCCGGGGGCGGTTGGGCCGCAGCTGGGTGTCACCGGCCGGGGCCGGCCTGACCTTCTCGGTACTGCTGCGGCCGGCCCCACCGGTGTCGAGCTGGGGCTGGCTGCCGTTGCTGACCGGGCTGGCGCTGACCCGCATGCTGGGCTCGGCGGCCCGGCTCAAGTGGCCGAACGACGTGCTGTTGGGCCCCCGGGGCGGCAAGGTGGCCGGTGTCCTGGTGCAGTCCGGCAACGGGGCGGTGATCGTCGGGGTCGGCCTGAACGTCTCGACCGGCGAGGCCGAGCTGCCGGTCCCGACGGCTACCTCGTTACTGCTCGAAGGCCATCGCGAGCTGGACCGCGCCGAGTTGCTGGTCGCTTTCCTGAGCCGGTTCGACGGCCTGTACACCGCCTGGCAGGCGCACGGCGGCGATGCCCGATCCAGCGGGTTGGCCGGCGGCTATCGCGCCGTGTGCGCGACCCTGGGCACCGAGGTGTCGGTGGACCTCGGCACCCACACCCTGTTCGGCCGGGCGCTGGAAGTCGATGACGGTGGCCGGCTGCTGGTGAAGCCCAGCGGCGGTGGCGCATTAGTGCCAGTCGCTGCCGGAGATGTGACCCATGTGCGGAATAATGCTCGCTAACGTGCACCCAACATGTTGCTGGTCTGATCGCTGGGGGTTGTTCAGATGACGTATCCGGAGAAGTTGCTCAACGAGGATGAGGAGATTGTCGAGCACCTGCATCCGCACTGGCTGACTCTGGTACCGGCGGTCCTGGCCTTCCTGGTCATCTGCGCCCTCTCCGGCCTGGGCCTGGCCTTCCTGCCGGACGCCCAGGACAACCACGGCGCCCGGCAGGCCTTGCTGCTGGCGATCCTGGTGGTGGCCCTGGTGCTGCTGGCCTGGCTCACCCTGGCGCCGGTGATCCGCTGGCGCTCCACCCACTACGTGATCACGACCCGCCGGGTGCTGATCCGGCGCGGGGTGTTCAAGCATGTCGGACGTGACATCACGCTCGGCCGGATCAGCGACGTGGCTTACGAGCAGAGCCTGTGGGACCGGATCTTCCGCTCCGGCACCCTGCACATCGAGTCGGCCGGTGAGAACGGCCAGGAGACGCTGGTCAACATTCCCCGGGCCAATGACGTCCAGCAGACCCTGAACCGGCTGATCGAGGCCGATTCCAACCGGCGGGAGTACCCGCGGCCTGCCCAGAGCTGATCGAGTGGCCAAGGCCTGACCGAGCGGGCCTGATCGAGCGGCTAAGGCCTGATCGCGCGGCCTGATCGAGCGGCTAAGGCCTGATCGAGCGGGCCTGGGGCCGTAGGCAAGGAATCAGCCGTCAAGGCTGGCTTCGGTCAGCTCGGATTCGGCCGGCGAGCCGGTACCGGTCAGCGTCGCGAGCATCTGCCGGACGTTGGTCAACTGGACGTTGATGCTGTCCCGGCGCTGGGTGGCGGCGGCGAGTTCGCGTTCGGATTCCGAGCGGATCCGGTCCGCCCGCTCGACCGCCTGGGCGAGCAGGTGCTCGGCCTTGCGCTCGGCGTCGGCGATCAGGGTGGCGGCCTCCCGGGCAGCCTCGGCCGCGGCGTGTTCGGTCTCGGCCCGTAGCTGGTCGGCGTGCTCGCGGGTGATGCTCAACTGCCGCTCGGCGATCGCGGTGCGCTGCTGAAGATCGTGCTCGGTCTTGTTCCGGCGCTGCGTGAGCGCCTGCTCGAAGTCGTTGGCCGCCTGTGCCGCCTGGGCGCGCTGACCCTCGTAGACGGCCTCGGCTTCGGCTCGGCGGGCGGTTGCGTGCCGGTTGGCCTCGTCGATGACCTGGTCGGCGCCGCGCCTGGCCTCGTCGAGGATCCTGGCGGCGTCCCGATCCGCCGTTGTCCGGCTCTGGTCGGCGTAGCGGTCCGCCTCGGCCATGGTGCGCGCGGCGGAGGCGTCCAGCTCGAGGAGTCTCCGGCTCACCTCGGCCGCCGCCGTGACACGGATCTCGGCGGCCTCCTCGGTTGCCAGGGTCAGGATCTGTGCGATCCGAGCGCCGAGGTCACCGAAGCTCGGCTCGCTGGGGTACGGCTTCGCATCGGCGGCGCGCCGGGCTGCCGCTTCGGAGAAGGTCAGCTCCTCGATCCGGCGCGCCAGCTCGGCAGCCTGCTGCTCCGCGGCTTCGGCGGCCGCGGTCAGCTCAGCCAGCCGTCGGTCCACCTCGGCGGGTTCGTAGCCGCGCATTACCGTCCGGAACGCCTCGTTGCTGCTCTGGATCATCCGCCGCTCTCATCATCTGCTCGAGTAGAAAGGTGCTGCTATTCACGTCCTCGATGTCGTGGGCATCCGTTGCTTCGACCGGCTGGTAGCCGGCGGTCTCGTTCTCGATCAGCCAGGTCTGGACCGGTGGACTCTCGATCACCACGCTGTCAGGTGCCGCCGCCGGGGACGGGCCGCCGTCCGGACCTGCCAGCGCCTCGATCGCGCCGGACAGCTGGGCGAGTTCGGCCGCGATGGTGTTGCGTCGCTCGGTGAGCAGCGCCACCTCAGCGCGAGCCTCGGCCAGTAACCGGTGAGCCAGCGTCTGCATGTCCTCGGCCTCGGCGCGGGCGTCGCTGACCAGCATGCTGGCCTCGGCCTTGGCCGTGCGGCGCAACTCATACATCTCCCGGTGCGACTGCCCGACCTGCTCGGCAACCTGCTCGCGGACCGCACGGGCGCCGGCCTCAGCCTCGGCCAGCCGCCGCTCGGCGCGGTCGTGGTGGCCGGCAGCGGCCTCCTGCGCCCGGGCGATGGTGGCCTCAGCCTGATCGCGGGCCCGGGCCAGCACGGCCGCGGACTCGGCGGCCACCTCGACCTGGTGGCGCTCGCGGCTCTCGGCCGCCGCCTGCAGGTCGCGCTCCAGCTCGCCGCGTCGCTGGCGCAACTTGTCCGATGCCGACGCCAGCACGCCGCTGACTCGCAGCCGCACCTGGCGCAGCACGGCGGTGGCCTCGGCGTGCGCCTGGCTGCGAATCCGGTCTGCCTCCAGGCGTGCGGTCTCCACCAGCCCGGCGACGATCTGCTGCGCCCACGCGGTCTGCTCGGCGGCTGCGTCCAGTTCCCGCGCCGCCTCGTCCCGGGCTTGATCGAGCAGGACCGCCGCCTGCTCGGTGGCCGCCAGCCGGAGGGCCGCGCCCTCGCGCTCGGCCTGGTCGAGGTGGTCCTGGGCAGTGCTGAGCAGCAGCGCCGCCTGCCGCTGGGCCTGGTCGAGCACGCCGCCGGCGTGCTGGTCGGCCGCGGTCCGGACCGCGATGGCTTCGGCCTGCGCGACGGCGAGCAACTCCCGCAGTTCGCGCTCGTGCTCGTTCCAGGACCGGGTCAGGTCGGCGGCCAGGTTGGCGTGCCGCTGGTCGGCTTCACGCTGGGCGCCGAGCAGGATCTGCTCCGCCTGGGCCCGGAAGGCAGTAGCGGTCAGCTTGGCCTGTGCGCGCTCCTGCTCCGCTTCAGCCCGGGCCTCGGCAAGCACGAACTCGGCGGCCTGCTCGGCGGCAGCGGCGACCAGCATCGCCTGGTTGGTGGCATCGCGGATAAGCGACTGTGCCTCGTCGTGGGCCTCGGCCAACCTGGCGCGGGCGGCGGCCTGCTTGTGCTGGGCAGCGGCCAGGGCGTCCTCGGTCGCCACCCGGATCGGATCGGGTTCCTCGACCTCGCCGGATGGCGGCAGCAGAGCTTCGGGGTGGGTTGCTTCGACGCCGGTGCTGCCCGGTGCCGAGTCGTCCCGCATGCCGAGATAGTCGCAGAAGATTGCCGCTCAGACCCCGTTCGCAGCGCAATGTCGCGCATGTATTCGCGCCAGCGGAATTTTATTGACAGTGAGTCAGCATCACCAATCCACAGCGTCACCATTACTGCCCACGAAAGGCCCGCACGGCGAATTGCACAATGGCCGAATCGTTATCGGCATCGACGAACTGTGGCTGGAAAGTGGGGCCGAACAGCACCATTTCAGGTTGGCCAAGTTGGTCCTGGCCGCCGAGCCCGAGACACCACCTCGCGGCTGCAAGCCGTCATCGAAGCTCCCGACGGGGACTCCTCAGCGCCCCTTCGAGCAGGTAACGTGCGAGCAGCGGGGCCGCCGGTGCGATGGGCAGGCGGTGCCTGTCGCCTGGGTTGTCTGAGAGTCGATGGAAAGAGGCAGGGAAGCGCAGTGCTGACACATCTGCAGCAGCTGGAGGCCGAGAGCATCCACATCCTTCGCGAAGCGGTCGCCGAGAGTGAACGTCCGGTCATGCTCTACTCCATTGGCAAAGACAGCTCGGTGATGTTGCGGCTGGCCCAGAAGGCCTTCAGTCCCTCAGCACCACCCTTTCCGCTCTTGCACGTAGACACCACCTGGAAGTTCCGCGAGATGTATGAGTTCCGTGACAAAGCGGTGGCCGAGGCTGGTATGCAACTGCTGGTGCACCAGAACCCGGAGGCACTGGCCGCCGGCATCAATCCGTTCACCCACGGTTCGGCCGTGCACACCGACGTGTGGAAGACCGAGGGCCTCAAGCAGGCGCTGGACCTGCACCGCTTCGACCTCGCCTTCGGTGGCGCCCGCCGGGACGAGGAGAAGTCGCGGGCCAAGGAGCGGGTCTTCTCCATCCGCTCGGCCGCGCATCGCTGGAACCCCAAGAGCCAGCGGCCGGAGCTGTGGCGGCTCTACAACGCGCGCGTCAACCCCGGTGAGAGCGTCCGGGTCTTTCCGCTGTCCAACTGGACAGAGCTCGATGTGTGGCAGTACATCCGGCTGGAGGAGACCCCCATCGTCTCGCTGTACCTGGCCAAGCCGCGGCCGGTCGTGGAGCGCGACGGCACGCTCATCATTGTGGACGACGATCGGATGCCCCTGCACGAGAACGAGGTGCCCGAGCTGCGCAGCGTGCGTTTCCGGACGCTGGGCTGCTACCCGCTGACCGGCGCGGTGCCCAGTGACGCCAGCACGATAACCGAGGTGATCGGGGAGATGCTGGTGGCCACCAGCTCCGAACGGCAGGGCCGGGTGATCGATCACGACTCGGCGGCGTCGATGGAGAAGAAGAAGCAGGAAGGGTACTTCTGATGACCGTGCTTACCGGGCCGGGACCGACGGCGTCGGAGATCGAGGAGTATCTCAGCGCGCACGAGCGCAAGTCGATGCTGCGCTTCATCACCTGCGGCAGCGTCGACGACGGCAAGAGCACCCTGATCGGCCGCCTGCTGTACGAGTCCAAGCTGATCCTCGACGATCAGCTGAGCGCGCTGGAAGCCGATTCCAAGCGATACGGCACCCAGGGCGAGGAGCTGGACCTGGCATTGCTGGTGGACGGCCTGGCCGCCGAGCGGGAGCAGGGCATCACCATCGACGTCGCCTACCGGTTCTTCACCACGAACACTCGCAAGTTCGTGGTGGCCGACACCCCCGGGCACGAGCAGTACACCCGGAACATGGTCACCGGGGCTTCGACCGCCGACCTGGCGGTGATCCTGGTCGACGCCCGCAAGGGGGTCCTGACCCAGACCCGCCGGCACAGCTTCCTGGTCTCGTTGCTGGGCATCCGAAAGATCGTGCTGGCCATCAACAAGCTCGATCTCCTCGACTTCTCCCAGACCGTCGCGGCCGAGATCGAGGCCGACTACCGGCGCTTCGCCGAGCAACTCGGTCTCGAGGACGTCGTCGCGATCCCGATGTCGGCGCTGACCGGCGACAACGTGACCAGTCCGAGCAGCCGGATGCCTTGGTACGACGGGCCGACCCTGCTCGGCCACCTGGAGCAGGTGCAGACCGCCGAGCTCGACCCGACCGAGCCGTTCCGGATGCCGGTGCAGTGGATCAACCGGCCCGACCCGCAGTTCCGAGGCGCCTCGGGCATGGTCGTGCGGGGATCCATCCGCCCGGGTGATCCGGTCCAGGTGCTGCCCAGCGGTAACGAGAGCACCATCGCGCGGGTGGTCACCGCCGACGGCGATCTCGAGCAGGCGGTCGCCGGGCAGTCGGTCACGCTGACCCTCACCGACGAGATCGACGTCAGCCGCGGCGATGTGCTGTCCTCGGTGCGCGACGCGGCGCAGGTGGGCGATCAGTTCGAGGCACACATCGTGTGGATGTCCGAACAGCGGATGCTGCCGCTGCGGTCCTACCTGTTCAAGCAGGGCACCCGCCGGACCACGGCGACGCTGAGCCAGCCGAAGTACAAGATCAACGTCAACACCCTCGACAAGACCGCCGCGACCTCGTTGGCCCTGAACGAGATCGGGGTGTGCAACCTCAGCCTCAGCGAACCGATCGCCTTCGACCCCTACGACGACAACCGCGAGATGGGCGGCTTCATCCTCATCGACCGGATCACCAACGACACGGTGGCCGCCGGACTGCTGCACTTCGCGCTCCGTCGCAGCTCGAACATCAGCTGGCAGGCCATCGAGGTCGACAAGCAGGCCCACATCGCCCTCAAGGGGCATCAACCGGGTGTCGTGTGGTTCACCGGGCTGTCCGGCGCGGGCAAGTCCACCATCGCCAACCTCGTCGAGAAGCGGTTGCATGCGGCCGGCCGGCATACCTACCTGCTCGACGGTGACAATGTCCGGCATGGCCTCAACCGGGATCTCGGTTTCAGCGAGATCGACCGCATCGAGAACATCCGGCGGGTGGCCGAGGTCTCGAAATTGATGGTCGATGCCGGCCTTATCGTGCTGGCATCCTTCATCTCGCCCTACGCCGCCGACCGGGCGATGGCCCGCAATCTGGTGGGACCGAACGAGTTCTGCGAGGTTTTTGTAGATACTCCGCTGAGCGTTGCCGAGAGCCGCGACCGCAAGGGCCTGTACGGCAAGGCCAGAAGCGGGAAGTTGCCCAACTTCACCGGCGTCGACGCGCCCTATGAGGCTCCGGAGGCACCCGAGGTGTACATCGACACCACCTTGGCCTCGCCCGAGGAGGCATCCGAGCAGGTGATCGCCGCACTGCGGGAGATGGGAATCATCGACTGAGAGCGGCAGGTCCGGCGGGCGTCAACCGTCGGTCGGCGCCTTGGCGGCGGCGGGGTCGAGCACCCGGGCCAGGAACGAGCGGGTGCGCTCGTGCTGCGGCGCGCCGATGACCTGCGCCGGCGGGCCCTGCTCGACGACCACCCCGCCGTCCATGAACACGACGCGGCTCGCGACCTCGCGGGCGAAGCTCATCTCGTGCGTG
>DASZEI010000369.1:0-9730 GCA_035940975.1 Jatrophihabitans sp.
TGGTGGTTGGCGCCCCGGACCAGCTCGAGCATGTCCAGGTCCTCCGGACGGCTGGTCTCCGCGGCCGCGGCCAGCGTCCTGACCTCGCCGACGATGCGGTCCAGCCGGAAGCTGCGCACGTCGCCGCGGCCCCGGTCATAGCCGACCAGATACCACCGGCCCCGCCAGGACAGCACCCCCCACGGCTCCACGGTCCGCTTCTCCGGCGCAGGTGCCGACTGCTTGCGGTGGGCGAACTGCACCACCCGGCGCTCGGACACCGCCGCCACCAGATCCGGCAGCGCCGGTTCGTTGCCGGGCAGCGGGGGCAGCGCGTCGGCACCGGGCGGTTCCTCGATCTCGATCCCGGCGGCGCGCAGCTTGATCAGCGCGGTCCGGGCTTCGGTGGCCAGTGACGCGGTGCTCCACAGCCGGCCGGCCAAGCCCACGGCGGCCGCCTCGTCGGCGGTGAACTCGATCGGTGGCAGCTCGAAGTCCTGCCGGGCGATCCGGTAGCCGTCCTCGGTGTCGAAGACGGAGTTGCGGCCGGTCTCCAGCGGGATGCCCAGCTCCCGCAGCTCCGCCTTGTCCCGCTCGAAGCTGCGTTTGAAGGCCTCGTCGGGGTTGGTGGACTCCTCCGACACCTCGTAGCCCTCGACGGTGTCCCGGATCCGGTCAGCGGTGATGTACTGCCGGGTGGACAGCAGGCACAGCACCAGAGAAACCAGCCGTTGCTGCCGACGTGCCGCCATGTCCGACAACGGTAGGCGACGTCGGCGCCCGTGCGGGGCGCCACCCCGACCGGGCTGCTGGGTTCGTCGGACTCCGGCGTTCACATCGAGGCAATCAGCTTCTCGACCCGATCATCGACCGCTCGGAACGGGTCCTTGCACAGCACCGTCCGCTGTGCCTGGTCGTTCAGCTTGAGGTGCACCCAATCCACCGTGAAGTCCCGCCTGGTCTCCTGCGCGCGCTTGATGAACTCGCCGCGTAGCTTGGCCCGGGTGGTCTGCGGCGGCACGCTCTTCGCCTCGAACACCGCCAGGTCGGAGGTCACCGTGCTGACCGCGCCCCGGTTGGCCAGCAGGTAGTACAGCCCGCGGTCGCGCCGGATGTCGTGGTAGGTGAGGTCGAGCTGGGCGATCCGCGGCGAGGACAGCGGCAGGTCGTAGCGGGCGCGGTAGCGCTCCAGCAGCTGGAATTTGGTAGCCCAGTCGATCTCGCGGTCGATCAGGCTCAGATCGCCGGACTCGACCGCCTTCAGGGTCCGGCCCCACAGGTCGAGCACCTGCTCGGTGATCGGGTCCGAGCCGGTGGCATCGACGAAGGTCCGGGCCTTCTCGAAGTACTCCCGCTGGATCTCGCTCGCGCTGGCCAGCCGGCCGTTGGCCAGCTTGACCTGCCGGCTGCCGGACAGGTCGTGGCTGATCTCGCGGATCGCCCGGATCGGGTTCTCCAGGGTCAGGTCCTTGAAGGTGATGCCCTGCTCCATCATCCGCAGCACCAGATCGGCGCTGCCGACCTTGAGCAGGGTGGTGGATTCGTTCATGTTGGAGTCGCCGACGATGACGTGCAGCCGCCGGTAGCGCTCGGCGTCGGCGTGCGGCTCGTCGCGGGTGTTGATGATCGGCCTCGACCGGGTGGTGGCCGAGGAGACGCCCTCCCAGATGTGCTCGGCGCGCTGGCTGAGGCAGTACACCGCGCCGCGCGGCGTCTGCAGCACCTTTCCGGCGCCGCAGATCAGCTGCCGGGTGACCAGGAACGGGATCAGCACGTCGGCCATCCGGCTGAACTCGCCGTGCCGGGCGACCAGGAAGTTCTCGTGGCAGCCATAGGAGTTGCCGGCCGAGTCGGTGTTGTTCTTGAACAGGTAGATGTCGCCGGCGATGCCCTCGTCGTTGAGCCGCTTCTCGGCGTCGATGAGCAGGCCCTCGAGGATTCGCTCACCGGCCTTGTCGTGGGTGACCAGGCTGACCAGCGAGTCGCACTCCGGCGTGGCGTACTCGGGGTGGCTGCCGACGTCGAGGTAGAGCCGGGCGCCGTTGCGCAGGAAGACGTTGGAGGACCGGCCCCAGCTCACCACCCGCCGGAACAGGTAGCGGGCCACCTCGTCAGGACTGAGCCGGCGTTGACCTTCGAAGGTGCAGGTCACACCGTATTCGTTCTCGATACCGAAGATACGTCGCTGCACGAGCCCAGCGTAGCTAGCGAACGGGTGAGATGCGCGCCTTGTGATTGCGTCGTGAGCATCCGGCCGGACTGCCGCTACAAGCGCAACCTCAGCACCGTCTGGCCCCGGTCGTCGGAAACCTCGATCCGGCTGATGTTCTGGCGCGGCCACGGGCTGGTCCGGGTGATCTGAACGTCCTCGTCCGGCTGCGGGGTCCAGCTGCCCAGGTCGACCCTCTCCCCGCGGCGGTTGAAGATCACCATCCGGTAGGACGGGGCCCAGCCGTGCTGGTAGCTTCCGTTGTCCGCGGGGTAGCCGCAGGCCAGCTTGACCCGGGTGCTCGAGCCGGATCCGATCAGCTGCACGGTGGCGTGGATGCCGGCGGCGTTCGGGCCGACCTGCTCCATCGCCAGGGTCTGCGGCCGGTGCGCGTGCTGCCAGCCCAGCACCCCGCCGGTTGCCAGCAGCGCGAGCAGGCAGGCGGCGGCCGCTGCCAGCACGCCGATCCGCCGGGCCCGCTGCCGCCGGCTGGCCGCGACCTGGCGCAGCAGCCTGGGCAGCAGGGTGTCCGGTGGCAGCTCCGGCTCCCACGCCGAGACGTCGGCCCGGGCCAGCACCGCCGGCAGGTCGCCGAAGCCGGCAACCCGGTCCCGGCAGACCGGGCAGCGCCGCAGGTGCCGTTCGAACGCCTCGCGCTGCTCAGGCTCCAGCGCGTCGAGCAGGTAGGCGGCGTCGTCGAACTCGAACCGGGCATGCTCGGCGGCCAGCACGGGGTCGAGCCGGGCGCTCTCGTCCGGGCCGGTCACGGCAGTGCTCCGATCTCGTTGAGAGCCAGCTTGAGGGCCCGCAGGGCGTAGTGCGAGCGAGACTTCACGGTCCCCTCCGCGATCTGGAGGCGTTCGGCGGCCTCGCGCACGCTCGAACGCCGGTAGAACAGCTCCACCAGGACGGCCCGGTGCTCGGGACTCAGCCGCAGCAGCGCGTCGGCGATCAGCCGGGACTCGATGAGCGCGTCGGTGTGATCGACCGCCGAGGACTCCGGCACGGCCGCGACCAGCTTCTCCGGACGCACGCTGCGCGCCCGCCACTCGTCGATCACGATCCGGCGGGCGACCGTGTAGAGCCAGCCCCGGGCCGAGCCCACCTGCTCGGCGGTGAAGGCCGGGCTGTTGGGGTTGCGCCAGGCCCGCAGCAGGGTTTCCTGCACCACGTCCTCGGCGGCCTGCCGGTCACCGCCGGTCAGCCGGACGGCGAAGGCCCACAGCGCCGCGGCGTGCTCGTCATGCAGGGCCTGCATGACGTCCCGCTCGGCGACCGCGTTGCGATCGGCTGGCATCGGGCTCCTCGGTGGGACGCTGGCACTTCTCGGCTGTACTTCGGCGTGCTGTACTTCGGCGTGCTGTGCTTCGGCGTGCTGGGGGTTGGCGGATTGTGCCACCCCGGATTGCATACGTCACAGCCGCCCGGACGGTTCAATCCTGCTCCCGCCGAACCGATCGGTCACGGTTTCCGTTGGCCCTAGTAGAGGGATTGGCCTTGAGAGGGATAGGCCCTTGTACGGGGGCCGGAACCCCGCCAAGCACAGACTGGGAGTCGATGGATGAGCACAGCGCACGACGAGGACCGCTCGACGGCAGCGGGCATCAGCCGCCGCAGCCTGCTGGCGGTCGGCGCCGTCGGGATCCCCGGGCTCGCCCTGGTCGCCTGCTCACAGGCCAAGGCGCCTGCCGCTGAGCCGGCGGGCGGCACCGGTTCCGGATCCGGGGCCGGCAAGCCGCTGGCGAAGCTGTCCGACATCAAGGTCGGCGAGGCCATTTCGGCGACCGGCCCGGACGGCGGCGACATCATCATCACCCGGCCGACCGAGACCACCGTGGCCGCCTACAGCGCGATCTGCACCCACGAGGGCTGCACGGTGCAGCCGGCCGGCAAGGAGCTGGACTGCCCGTGCCACGGGTCGGTCTTCGACCTCAAGGGGGCGGTGATCAACGGCCCGGCCCAGCGGCCGCTGCGAGTGGTGAAGGTGGCCGTGTCCGGCGACGACGTGGTAGCCGGCTAGCGGTACCCGGCCGTCAGGTCGTGACAGTCGGCGATTCGTGGTTGCCGCACTGGCAGACCGGCGATCCGGCCGGCGTCGTGCCGAGATCGTCGCTGCGTCCGGCCTTGATCCGTGACCACTGGGCGGTCGGGCGGCCGTCCAGCCGGAACTGGCCACCTCTGGAGCCCCAATGCTGCGGCCAGCCTTCGGGCGAGTCTTCCCAGAACTCCTGCCTGCCGTAGGCAGTCAGATCCAGCAGTCCGTACGACGGAGACATCAGTTCGTTGCCGCGGCCGGTGGTCCAGTAGGTCTCATAGACCCGGTCACCGTCGCGCAGATAGCTGACCAGGATGCCGAAGTGCCGGTCTGCGACCAACCGGTCCACGGAGTCCTGGGGCACCGAGTACCAGGGAACGGTCCAGCCCATGAAGTCGCGATAGCGCGAGCTTTCCTCGTACGGCCCTTCGCAGAAGGTCGCGTAGCTCACGTCCCGCGAGTTCAGGTAGGACAGCTCATTGATGTGCGACGTGGAGAAGGTGCAGCCCTCGCACTGCTCCGCGGCGGGCCGGCCGGTGTGCCACATCTGGAAGTAGGCGATCAGCTGGGACCGGCCGTCGAAGATGTCGATCAACGGCACCGGACCGTCGGCACCGATCAGCGGGGTCTGTGGATCGACCTCGACCATCGGCAGCCGGCGCCGTTCGGCGGCCAGTGCGTCCCCGGCCCGGGTGTGGGCCTTCTCCTTGACCCTCAGCTCGTCGATCCTCGCCTGCCAGGTCCGACGATCCGCGACCGGTGGCAACGGGCTGCCGGTTGGCGACTCCTGCGTCATGCGCCAAAGCCTAGCCATCACGGCCGACAACGGGTCCGGTTGACGAGGGACGAGCAGCTAGCTACTCGGACCGGACGCCCCGCCCGGCTCGGTTCCGTCCGGCTCGGTTCCGTCCGGCGGCTGGGGCGGTGCCGTACCGGGCTCGGACGGTACCGGCGGCACCGTGCCGTCCGGGCCGGCCGCCGGCACCGGGCCGGCACCGGGGGTCGGCGGGGTGTCCGCGCCGGTACCCGGGGTGGGCGGGGTGTCCGCGCCGGCGGAAGGCTCCGGCCCGGCCGATCCGTTCGAGGCGGCCGGCAGCAGGCTGCTCAGCGCGGGGCCGACGATGCGCCGGAACTTGCGGTGGCCCCGGTTGCGGTCCAGCACCGCCACCTCGAGGCTGCCGGCCACCAGCACCCGGTTCGCGCCGCCCTCGCCACCGACCGAGCCGAGCGCCTGCACGGCGACCGAGACCGCCTCGGCCAGCGGCAGGTTAGCCCGGAAGGACTGCTTGAGCGCGCCGGCCACCGTGTCGGCCTGGCCGCCCATCACCAGGAAGTCCGGCTCGTCGACGATGGTGCCGTCGTAGGAGAGCCGGTAGAGCTGGTCCTCGCCCGCCGCCGGGCCCACCTCGGCCACGCACAGCTCGACCTCGTACGGCTTCTGCTGCTCGGTGAAGATCGAGCCCAGGGTCTGGGCGTAGGCGTTGGCCAGCGCCCGGGCCGTGACGTCGCGGCGGTCGTAGGAGTAGCCGCGCAGGTCCGCCAGCCGGATACCGGCCACCCGCAGGTTCTCGAACTCGTTGTACTTGCCGACCGCGGCGAAACCGATCCGGTCATAGATCTCAGACACCTTGTGCAACGCCGAGCTGGTGTTCTCGGCGACGAACAGCACGCCGTCGGCGTAGGTCAGCACCACCACGCTGCGACCGCGGGCGATCCCCTTGCGGGCGTACTCGGACCGGTCGCGCATGATCTGCTCGGCCGAGGCGTAGAACGGCATCGACATGAGATGTTCTCCGGTAGGTAGGGGTCGCAGGCGGGGGGCGTGCGGTGGGTCAGGAACCGGGCGCGCCGGCGCGGCGGTCGAGCAGCGCCCGCACCACGGTGTCCAGGCTGCTGTCGGCGACCCGGCGGGTGCCGTCGGCGGTGGCGGCGAACACGACCGGGTAGATCCGCCGGGTCAGGTCCGGGCCGCCGGTGGCCGCATCGTCGTCGGCGGCGTCGTAGAGGGACTCCACCACGGCGGCGACCGCTTCCTCCTCGCTCATCTGAGGGCGCCAGAGCTTCTTCAGCGCGCCCTTGGCGAAGACCGAACCGGAGCCCACCGAGTGGTAGTACTGCTCGGGATAGCGCCCGCCGGTGACGTCGTAGCTGTAGATCTTTCCCGCGGTGGCCGAGCCCTGGACGGCCGCGCTGTCGACGTCGTAGCCGGCGAACAGCGGAACCACGGCCAGGCCCTGCATCGCCGCGCCGAGGTTGCCCCGGATCATCGTCGCCAGCCGGTTGGCCTTGCCGTCCAGGGTGAGCGCGGTGCCCTCGATCTTCTCGTAGTGCTCCAGCTCGACCTGGAAGAGCCGGACCAGCTCGACGGCGATGCCGGCGGTGCCCGCGATGCCGACCAGGGAGTACTCGTCGGCGGCGAAGACCTTCTCGATGTCGCGCTGGGCGATCAGGTTGCCCATGGTGGCCCGGCGGTCGCCGGCCATGATCACGCCGCCGTTGAAGGTGGCGGCCACGATGGTAGTTGCGTGCATGGAGCCGGCGGCATGCGGCATCGTCGCTGCCTGGCTGCTCAGCTGCGCCCGGTGGCCGGGCAGCAGTTCAGCAGCCGCCGCCGAGATGAACTCGACGAAGGACGACGAGCCGGGAGCCGTTGCGTACCGCAGAAGTCCATGAGCCTTGTCTCTGGGCTGACCGCTCACTGGCCGCCCTTCTGGACGAAACTCCGGACGAAGTCCTCCGGGTTGGTCTCCAGTACCTCGTCGATGTCGTCCAGGATCGCGTCGACGTCGTCGCTGAGCTTCTCGTGGCGCTCGGCGACGTCGGTGCTGGTGTCCTCGGCTACCTCGTCGACATCCGCGCGCTGCTTGGCGGGACGGGACTGCCCACCCTCGTGACTGGCCATGATTACCTCCGCAGACCCGCCAGGCGGCGAGTACCTCTCGACACTAGTAGTTCGAGCCGGGCAGTCGCGCTATGCGGGAGGCAATTTGCTGTCAATGTCGGCATAGCCGAAGTCAGCGGCCCAGCAGTTCGGAAACCAGCGACTGGGCGGTCGGGCACCGGTCCAGCAGCTCCTGCACGTGCGCCCGGGAGCCCCGCAGCGGCTCCAGGGTCGGCACCCGGACCAGCGACTGCTGCCCGACGTCGAAGATCACCGAGTCCCAGGACGCCGCCGCCACCGCGTCGGGATACCTGCGCAGGCACTCGCCGCGGAAGTAGGCCCGGGTGTCGGTGGGCGGGGAGTTCATCGCGGTGACGGCCTGCTCCGGATCGATCAGGGTGCGCATCGAGCCCCGCTGGACGAGCCGGTGGAACAGGCCCTTGCCGGGCCGGATGTCGGCGTACTGCAGGTCGATGGCGTGCAGCCGGGGCGAGGACCAGGTCAGGCCGTCGCGCTCGGCGAAGCCGTTGAGCAACCGCAGCTTAGCCACCCAGTCCAGCTCGCCGGCCAGCTGCATCGGGTCCTCGGCCAGCCGGGTCAGCACCGACTCCCACTCGGCGAGGACCTGCGCGGTCTGCGGGTCGACGTCGCTGCCGTAGCGGTCGTCGACGTACTTGCGGGCCCGGTCCAGGTACTCGCCCTGCAGCTGCACCGCGGTCACCGTCCGGCCGTCCTGCAGCCGCATCAGGTGCCGCAGCGACGGGTCGTGGCTGACCGCCCGCAGCTCGCGCACCGGCTCGACGATCCGCAGGTCGTCACTGAGCCAGCGGTTCTCGATCATCGCCAGCACCAGCGAGGTGGTGCCCACCTTGAGGAAGGTGGACAGCTCCGCGAGGTTGGCATCGCCCAGGATCACGTGCAGCCGCCGGTACTTCTCGGCATCGGCGTGCGGCTCGTCCCGGGTGTTGATGATCGGCCGCTTCAGGGTGGTCTCCAGGCCGACCTCGACCTCGAAGAAGTCAGCTCGCTGGCTGATCTGGAACTCGTGGTGGTGACCGTCCTGGCCGATGCCGACCCGGCCAGCGCCGCAGATCACCTGCCGGGTCACGAAGAACGGGGTGAGCTGGCTGACGATGGCGGCGAACGGGGTCTGCCGGCTCATCAGGTAGTTCTCGTGCGCGCCGTAGGAGACACCCTTGTTGTCGGTGTTGTTCTTGTAGAGCGTGATAGTGGTGCCGCTGAGCCGCTCCACCTGCCGGGCCGCCGCCGACATCACTAGTTCGCCGGCCTTGTCGAAGCGCACCACGTCCAGTGGCGAGGTGACCTCCGGCGTCGAGTACTCCGGATGCGCGTGGTCGACGTAGAGCCGGGCGCCGTTGGGCAGCACCACGTTGGCCAGGCCGGCATCTTCCTCGTCGTCGAGGAACTGCTCGGCGACGTTGTTCGGGCCGGACAGGTCGAAGCCGCGGGCGTCGCGCAGCGGTGACTCCTCCTCGAAATCCCAGCCCGGCCGCCGCCGCCGGCCACCCGGCAGCAGCGAGGCGTAGCCGTTGACCACCTGGGCCGAGAGCAGCATCGCGTTGGCGTTGGGGTTTCCGGGCAGGCTGATCCCGTACTCGACCTCGGTGCCCATCACCCGGATCACGCTCATGCGGTCTCCCTGCTCTTCGCGCAAGCGCTCATCGCTGGATTCGCTCCGCTCCTCGCTCGCTGGCGCTCGCTGCGATGCTCACTCATGCTCCCTGCTCTTCGCGCAAGCGCTCATGCAGCAAGGCTACGTGCTCTGCCCGCCCGGCGGGGTGTGGCTGCCTGCTGAGAAGGCGCCGCGCCGCTGCCGTTCGGCCACCGCGAACTCGTCCGTGCGGGTGTCGTAGCGACGGAACCGGGGCAGGGCGGCGGCCGCGGCGCCGACCCCCAGCACGCACAGCAGGCCGCCGCTGGCGATCGAGAAGCGCACCCCGCCGACGGCCATGAAACCGGCCCGGGCGTTGCCCAGGGTGGGCCCGATGGAGTAGGACAGCAGCTCGATGCCGGCCAGCCGGCCGCGCAGCTCGTCCGGGATGGTCTGGTCCCAGATGATGGCGCGGAAGGTGCCCGAGACCATGTCGGCAGCACCGGCGCAGGCCAGCAGCACCAGCACCAGGGCCAGGTTGGGCATCAGGCCGGCCAGCCCCATCGCCGCACCCCAGCACAGCGCCGCCACGATGATCGCCAGCCCGTGCCGGTGCACCCGCCGCACCCAGCCGGAGACCGCACCGGCCAGCAGCGCGCCCACCGAGTCCGCGGCGTACAGCAGCCCGATGGCGTGCGGGGCGTTCAGTTCGGCGGCGAAGAACGGGAACAGCGCCGTCGGCATCGCCGTCATCATGGCGATGGTGTCGATCAGGTAGGTGCCGAGCAGGTCCTTGCGCCGGGCCGCATAGCCGATGCCCTCGCCGACGCTGGCCAGCGTTGCCCGGACGCCGGGCACCACGGTGCCGAGCGTCCGGGGCAGCGGCGTCAGCCGGAGGAACACCAGCAGCGACACCACGAAGCTGGCCACGTCGACGGTGAGGCGAGCGTGATGTCGACGCTGGCCAGCACCCCGCCGAACACGGTGCCGGCGATGTTGGCCAGCCCCCAGGCC
>DASZEI010000370.1:0-2022 GCA_035940975.1 Jatrophihabitans sp.
AGGCGGCATCCCTCACGCCCACCGGAACCACCTCACTGCCACCGGAACCACGTCACTCCCACCGGAACCACCGCGCCGCGGCCGGCAGCGCCACCGCCGCCCAGACCAGCAGGGTCAGCGCCGGGCGGACCGGCAGGCCGCCGCTGTGCTCGAGCACCTGGTGCAGGCCGTCGGACAGCGCCGCCGACGGCAAGTAGCGCAGCACGTCCACGGCAGCTTGCGGGTAGCGCGACAACGGAACGGCGATGCCGCCGGCGAACAGCAGCACCAGCCAGATGAGGTTGGCCGAAGCGAGCGTGATCTCGGCCCGGACGGTGCCGGCCAGCAGCAGCCCCAGGCCGCCGAAGGCGAAGGTGCCGAGCACGATCAGCACCGCCGCCGACACCGCCCCGCCGTTGGGCTGCCAGCCCAGCAGCAGCCCGAACAGGCAGATCAGGACGGCCTGCAGCAGTTGCAGGATCAGCACCGCGCAGGTCTTGCCGAGCAGCAGCACCCGCCGGGACAGCGCGGTGGCGCCGAGCCGCTTGAGCACCGCGTACTTGCGCTCGAAGCCGGTGCCGATCGCCAGGCCCGTGAAGGAGGCACTCATCACCGCCAGCGCGAGCACCGAGGGCACCACGAAGTCGATCCGCCGCGGCACGTCCAGGGAGTACAGCAGCGGCAGGTTGAAGAAGAACTCCAGCAGCAGCGGGATGACCAGGGTGAGTCCCACCTGCTCGCCGTTGCGCAGCAGCAGCCGCAGCTCCATCCGGGTCTGGGCGGCCAGCATCCGGCCAGCCGGCGCGGCGCCCGGGGCCGGCGCGAAGCTGGCGGTCACCGGCCGGCCCGCGGCAGCGGAGACACGGTCAGGTCCAGGAAGACGTCCTCCAGGCTGCGCCGCTCGACGCTGAGCCCCTCGGCCAGCACGTCGCGCGCCGCGCACCAGGAGGTGATCGCGGCCAGCAGCGCCGGCGTCACCTCGCCCGCGACCAGATAGCACCCGGCCGTCGGCTCGCTGACCTGCGCGCCGGCCGGCAGCGCGGCCCGCAGCTCCGCGATCGGCAGGCCGGCCGGCGCCCGGAACCGGACCTGGCCCGCCGAGCCTGCCTGGGTCAGCTCCGCCGGGCTGCCCTCGGCGACGACCCGGCCGGCGTGCAGCATCACGACGTGGTCGGCCAGTTGCTCGGCCTCGTCCAGGTAGTGGGTGCTCAGCACGATGCTGACCCCGTCGCGGCGCAGCCGGCGGATCAGGTCCCAGGTGCCGCGCCGGGCCTGCGGGTCCATCCCGGTGGTCGGCTCGTCGAGGAACAGCAGTTCCGGACGTGAGATCAGCGCCATCGCCAGCGACAGCCGCTGCTGCTGGCCGCCGGACAGCCGCTTGACCTGGGTGCCGGCCACCTCGGCCAGCCCCACTTCCTCCAGCAGTTCGGCGGCATCGAGGGGATGGGCGGCATAGCTGCCGAACAGCCGCAGCAGTTCCAGGGCGCGGGCTCCGGTGTAGCCACCGACCCCGCCCTGCAGCATCACCCCGACCTTGGGACGCAACGCCGGCCCGTCGTTGACCGGGTCCAGCCCCAGCACCCGGACCCGGCCGGCGTCGGCACGCCGGAAGCCCTCGCAGATCTCGATGGTGGTGGTCTTGCCGGCGCCGTTGGTGCCCAGCAGCGCCAGCAGGTGGCCGCGCGGCACGATCAGCGAGATGCCGTCCACCGCGGGCCGGCCGGCATAGCGCTTGACGAGATCGGTGATCTCCACGGCGGCGGGCACCGGTCAAGTCTAGGAGTCCGCGCAGTGCCGGCGTACCGCGTGCCTGCGCTGACCGGCGCAACCTCGTGCTTGTCGGTTCGCCTGCCCGGCGGCCCTCAGGCGACCCGATCAGTCCTGACCTTCCGGTTGCTCAGTCCGTGGCCTTGACCGAGCTGCCGTAGGTGTCGACGTAGTCCTGCTGGGACAGCTTCTGGACCGCCTCCCGGACGGTTTCGGTCACCTCGCGCAGCACCCGGGACGAGCGCTCGTCCTCGGCCCGGCCGGAGAAATCCAGCG
>DASZEI010000371.1:0-17596 GCA_035940975.1 Jatrophihabitans sp.
CTGGTTCGACGGCCGGGCCACCGAGCAGCGGCCGTCCTGGGGCTACGCCCGGTTGATGGGCGAGCGGATGGCAGCCGCCGGCGCGGCGCTGGACCTGCAGACCGGCGGCGGCGAGGTGCTGGCCGGCATCGAGCGGCCGCCGGCCCTGCTGTGCGTGACCGAGTCCTGGCCACCGAACGTCCGGATCGCCCGCCGCAACCTGGCGCCGTTGAACGGCTTGGTCGTCCAGGCCGCCGACTCCGAGCCGCTGCCGTTCCGGTCGGGGAGCTTCGACCTGGTGACCAGCCGGCACCCGACCGTGGTGCTGTGGCACGAGATCGCCCGGGTGTTGCGGCCCGGTGGCCGCTACCTTTCCCAGCAGATCGGAATCGGCTCGAACCGCGAGCTCTACGAGTTCCTGATGGGACCGCAGCGACATCCGGCCGGCGACGGGAGCGAGCGGGCACTGCGGGAACTGGCCGCGGTCGGCCTGGTCGCCGAGGACGTCCGGCACGAGTCACTGGAGGTCCGCTTCGACGACATCGCCGCCGTGGTGGTGTTCCTGCGCAAGGTGATCTGGACCGTCCCGGACTTCTCGGTAGAGCGGTACCGGGACCGGCTCGCCGACCTGCATCAGCAGATCCGGCGAGCCGGGCCGTTCGTCTCACACTCCCAGCGGGTGCTGGTCCAGGCGGTCAAGCCGGCGCGCGCGGCTAGCGCTCAACAGCGTCGCTGAGGCTCAGCAGCGCACCGGCGGCAGCGAGGTCAGCGGAACCAGGCTGAGTCCGGTCGAGCCCGACGCGGCACCCGTGAAGTGGGTACCGGTCCCGAAGATCACGTCGTCCCCCACCACCGCCTGCATCCAGAAACCTTCGGGCAATGTGACAGCCGTGCCGGTACGCAGGTCCAGCAGGCCGGGCGAGCCGTTCACCTGCGCATTGGTGAACGGGAAGATCACCGGACTGATGCCGACCTCGACCGGGTTGCGGGCGGTGATGTCGGTGGGCTGGGGGATCAACGGCTCAGTGCTCACGCCGGTGCCACCCACGACCAGAGTGGAATAGCTGATCGATCCGTTGTCGTATCGCAACCACGACAGCTTCCTGGTGCCGTCGAAGCTGAAGTTGGCGCCGTTCGTCATGGCGTCCAGCTGAGCCTTGGTCAGCGGCGTGCCGGCACCGTTGCGGACGGTGGCAGTGATGTCCGAGGTCGGCTCGGGGCTCCCCTGATGGATGAGCGCCACGCCGCTGCCGTAAGCGAGGAGCCCGGTGGCGTTGGCAGCCGGTGCCGAACCGGCGGCCCTGCCTCGAGCCAGATCCCAGGACTCCAGCGTGGTGACTTCAGGCTTGCCGTCGACGAAGGCGAGCCAGTACACCTTGCCGGCGGCGATGACCGATACTCCGCTGACGACCTTGCCCTGCGGTGACTGCTTGTCCGAGGCCAGTGAGCGCAGGCCGCCGGTGCTTCGCTGATAGAGCATCACCTGGTAGCTGTCGTTCTCCGTATGGAGGACGCCGAAGGTGACCCAGTCCGGTGCTATCGCGCTGGTCGGATCGGCCTGGACGAAGTCGGTGCTGTGCGCCGGGGTGAAGATGACCTTGCCGCCGGTGCCGTGGAACAGCGAAACCGTGAGGTTGGAATAGATCTGGGTGTTCCGGCTTGCCGGCTCATCGCCCCGGATCGCGAGGTAGTCGCCGGTGCCACCATTGGCGCTGGTCACGGCGCTGAGGTCACGGTCCCCCGCGAACGCTCCGGCGGTGATCGCCTGCTGCCAGCCGGCCGGCATCTGGACTATGCACGGGGTGTTCGACGACCCGGTCGGGGTGGGGGTCGGCTTGCTGGTCGGGTGGCTGCCGGTGCTCAGCGGCGGTGCCGGCTGGTGCCGGTTCGCCTGGATTCCCAGGATGGTTGCGGCGATCGCGACGAACACCGCCGCCGCGGCGGCCAGCACCCCGAGATTCTGCCGGTGCGTTCCGAACCTGGCCTGCTTGAGGTTGGCCGGTGGTGTGCGGGTGCCGGAATCGGAGCCGAAGTCGACGGGCCGGGCGCGGGTCACGGTCGCCGCCCGCTGCTGGAACAACTCGGTCAGCCGGTGTTCGAGGTCATCGTGGTGCGGCGCGGTCATCGGTTCGTCCCATCGTGGGAAGGGCTGTCGGAGGGGCTCAGGAGGTGGATGTCGTCCGAGGTGCGCAGTTCGGCCAGCGCCCGGGAGGCCAGGCTGCGCACGGTCCCCCGCCGGCAGCCGAGCGTGCCGGCGATCTCGCCGTCGCTGTATCCGAGGTAGTAGCGCATCACCAGGACGACGCGTTGCCGGTGCGGCAACCCGGCGAGCAGTGACCACAAGTCGTCAGAGCCGGGGTCGTCGGTGACCGGCCGGTCCAGGTCGGTGGCGGTGAGCACCTCGGTACTGGACCGGCGGCGGTTGAAGCTGATGTTGGCGTTGACGATCGCGCGCCGGGCGTAGGCCACCGGCTGCTCGATCTCCAACCGGGCACCGAAGCGCCGGTGCATGGCCAGCAGCACGTCCTGCACCAGGTCATCGGCCCGGTTGCGGTCCCCGCTGACCAGGTAGGCGAACCGGGTCAGTTCCAGCCCGTGCTCGCGGGCGAAGTCACCGAGGCTGGGCCCGCCGAAGCTGATATCGGTCACCTGCACCTCCGTCCTCCGGCGGGCGGCGTCGGACCGGCTGCGCCTGAACCGCAGGACCGGAAGTACGGCGATCTGTGTCGTCATACCCTTCTAACGCAGGCCGAAACGGAACTGTTGCACATTCGGACCGCTTCTCGCCGTAGCACCGGCGCCCCTGGACGGCTGCTCGCTCAGCTCCGCCTGATTCGGAGTGACGTCGGTGCCTGAGCGTCACGGCCGGCATCCGGCCGGCTACTCACCGCAAGCTTCGTCATTTTCAGGGCAAATCGCCACCTCGGGGCTGAGAATGACTGAGTGAGCAACTATGACCACGAGTCGAGCCGGGTGGACTGGCTCGACCTCGGGCCAGACCCGGACGAAGGCAAGCCGCCGAGAGATCCCCGGCAGCGTTACCTGTGGTACGCCGCGGTTGCCGGGCTGGTGGTGGTGGCGCTGTTGCTGACCCGGACCCAGCACGGCACCAATCGGGCGGCCACCTCGCCCGGTTCGGCGTTGCGCACCGTCTCGCCGAGTTCGCCGGTCCGAACCCCCTCGCCGAGTCTGTCCTCCTCGGGGGCGTTCGTGGACCCGTCCGGGTTCGGGGACTCGTCGGTGTCGTTCTCGGACCCGCCGGTGACGGCATCCCCCGGCGTGACAGGCGCGTCACGCCCGGTTCCGGTGCAGGTGGTGCGCGCCGGGCATCCGCTGATGGACGTGCCCGCCGACTGGGAGCTGTTCGCCCGGGGCCCGGATGTCGTCGTCCGGATCCAGCTGGCGCTCGGACGGATCACCACCACGACGGTGCCCAAGTTGACCAGCGACACTCCGGTGAGGTTCTTCGTCGGCTCCGACCGTGCCATCGTCCGCTCGCTGGGCGAGACGCCCGGTTATGTCGTGCGCGATGAGAAGCAGGCCACGGAGCTGCCAGAATCCCTCCGGGACGGGTTTTCGGTACTGCCGAGCCCGGATCAGCAGCACCTCTGGGCGGAGCAAGCAGGTGATGGCGGGCAGGGTGCCCTGGCGCTGCTGAAACTGGATGGCAGCCCTACCGGCATCACGATTCCAATTTCGCCGGGTGCGTTCGTGCAGGGCCCGGATGGTGCCGGTTACGTGCTGTTGGCAGGCATCGGCGGCGTCTATGACGCCCGGCCCGGCAGCGTGCACCGGATAACCAGCGGGGTACTGCTGGCCAGTGGTCCCACCCGCTGGCTCACCGTCGAATGTGATGACAGCTTTTCCTGCGCCAGCGTCGTCATCGACCGGACCGGCGGTGCTCGCCACACCTTGGCCACGCCGGTCGACCCCCTCGACCTGGGTTCCGGCGTGATCTCACCGGACGGCAAGACCGCGGCACTGGGGAAATCCGGCAACTTCGACGGCAGCAGCCTCCACCTGCTCGACCTCGACTCCGCTGCCGAGCGGCCGGTCCAGGTCAGCAGGGGCCTCGAGGGCAACCAGGAAGGTCCCCAGTTCGTCTGGTCGCCGGACAGCCGTTGGCTTTTCACCACAGATGCCGCCGGCCGGGTGATCATCGTCAACCGCGCCACCGGCGAGGCGAACCCGCTCGGAACGCGGCTGGTGCCGGTCACCCAACTGGCCTTGCGGTACGGCACCAGTGAAGGCGCCGCCGGGCAACGGTGATACCTTGTCATAGAGTATTAACTCGGTCGCCGAACCCGAACTTGGGCAGCCGGCTTGGTGGCCGGCCTTCGCACTGCCTGACCGAGCAGGGCAGGATGAATGATGTGGTTAACGAACGCGATCCGGAGTGGGGCTCGGTGGACTGGCTCGACCTGGGCCCGGACCCTGACCTGGACCGCGGCCACCAGCCACCGCGGCGCTGGCGATGGTGGTGCGCGCTGGTCGCCGCCATGGTGGTGGCAGCGCTGCTGCTCACCCGCAACGAGCACGCCGACCCGCTGGCCGCCCAGCCCGGGGGGACCTCGTCCCGCCCGGTTGTGTCAGGTTCTGCCATAGCGGCACGGCCGTTGCCGCATTCGCCCAAGCAAGGTAGGGGTTTGCCGGGTTCGGCACCGCCGGCTACCTCCACCGTCGAGCCTGCTGTGGCGAATGCGAACCTGGTCAAGGTCACCACTCTCGGCCACCCGCTGCTCGACGTTCCGGCCGACTGGGAGTTGTTCGGGCAGGGCCAGGGCATCGTGGTCCGGATCGAGCTCAGGAACGGCCGGGTCACCCGGACCGCGGTACCGGAAGTGGGCAGCGCCAGGCCGATCTTCTTCGTGGTAGGGCATGACCGGGCAATCGTGCACCCGATGGATTCGGCGCCCGGATATGTCGTGCACGATGGGAAGCCGGCCACCCAGCTACCGCCCGCGCTCGACCAGGCCGCCTCGGCGCTGCCTGGTCCGGACCCGTGGCACGTGTGGGCCGAGACGGAGACCGGCACCGCATCGGCGTTGTCGCTGCTCACCCTGGACGGTCTCCCGGCCGGCATCCAGATTCCCATTCCCAAGGACGCGACGGTGCAGGCCTCCGACCGGGCGGGCCACGTCCTGATGTTCGGCATCGGAGGCATGTACGACGCCCGTCCGGACGGAATGCACCGTATTACCAGCGGAACGCTGCTCGCGGTCGGCCCGACCCGGTGGCTGACCCTGGAATGCGATGAGAATTACCATTGCGCCAGCGTGGTGATCGACCGCACCGGCGGCCACCGGCACGTCCTGGCCACCCCGCTGGATGCCTACGAGCAGAACTCGGGCGCGATCTCACCGGACGGCCGCACTGCCGCGCTGCTGCAACCCAATGGCATGGGTACCAGCAATGTGCACCTGCTCGATATGACCACCGGCCGCGATCGGGTGACCGGCGTGACGACGAGTTCGGATCAGACCACGGGCGGCCGGACCTTCGTCTGGTCGCCGGACGGCCGCTGGCTGTTCGTGACCGATGGCAGCGGGCGGTTGCTGGCCATCAACCGGACCGGTCGATCGATCGTGGTCGATGCGCCGGTGGGGGCGATCGACCAGATCGCGCTGCGAGTCGCACCGCGCTGACCCGTGCGCAACGGCGGCCGGTGGGCGCTGAGCGTGGTCTCAGCTGAGCGCGGTGTCGGCGTAGCAGGCCATCGCGTCGCGGTAGTACTCGGCCAGACCGTCGGCGATCCGGTCGTAGTTGGCCTTGAAGCGCTCGTCCTCGACGTAGAGCCGGCCCAGGTTCTTGAAGGCGGCGGCGTCCGGGGTCCAGAACCGGCAGACGCCCTGATACGCGGCGTCGACCTCTGCCTGCACGGCCGGACTGTCCACCGGGGTGCCGGCCACCATCAATTCCGCCATCCGGATCATGGCCGCGGTCATCTCGCGCTGCAGCCGCTCGGTGTCGGCCGGGCTCAACGTGCTGGTGAACGCTCTGGACTGCTCCCACTCCCGCGGCCAGCGCTCGCGCGCCTCGGCCTCGTAGGCGGACGGGTCGAATCCCTCGAACAGGTTCTCCGGCCGGCTGATCTTGTTCATGTCGGTGCCGTCCTTTCCTTGCAGTTCCTCGATGGTCCGGGCCACGGTGCGAGCGACGACCCCGAGCCGGTCGCGTTCGCGCAGCAGCCGCTGATGATGTGAGCGAAGCGCCTGTACCGCGTCGAGTTGGCTGTCCAGGATGCTCCGGATCTCGGCAAGTCCCAGGTCCAGCTCGCGAAGCAGCAGGATCTGCTGGAGCCGCAGCAGCTCGGCCTGCTCGTAGTAGCGGTAACCGTTGGTACCGATATGTGCCGGCGGCAGCAGGCCGATCTCGTCGTAGTGCCGTAGGGTCCGCGAGCTGACCCCGGACATCCGGGCCACCTCGACGATCGACCAGGCCACGCTTCCCTCCTCTCGCGGGTGTTCGGACGAGGTCCGGACCGGTCGCCCTTCCAGTGCCACGATCCAGGTCGCCGCGCTGCTCGGCCGGCGGCCCTGAGCCGACGTTAAACGTTGACGCTGCGGAAAGGTCAAGTCCTGTCAGCCGGTTGAGCCCCTGGCTCGGACGATCGGGACCAGCCGGCCGTCCTGGCTCACCACCGCGATGTCACCCTGCTGGTCGGTGCGGGCCACCGGCACGCCGAGCCGGTTTAGCTCGGTGAGCAGCAGCGGCGACGGGTGGCCGTAGTCGTTGCCGGCGCCGACCGAGATCAATGCCAGCCGGGCATGGGCGGCCTGTAGGAACGCCGGATCGGAGTAGGCGCTGCCATGGTGAGGCACCTTGAGGATGTCGGCGTGCAGGTCGGCGCCGAGGCTGAGCAGGTCGTCCTGGGCCTCGATCTCGGCATCGCCGGGCAGCAGGATCCGCACGCCTGCCACCGTCGCCCGAAGCACCACCGAGGAGTTGTTCGGGTCCGAACGGGAGCCGAGGAACACGTGGCCCGGGCCCAGCACGTCGAGGTGGCTCCGGCCGGCGTCCAGGCTCTGGCCGGCGTGGGCCTGTTCCAGGCGCAGGTGGTGGCCGGCCAGCAGCGACACCACCAGCCGGTACCCGCTGGCCGGCTCGGCCAGCGGTGAGCCGATCACCCGGTCGACCTGCCGTTCGTGCAGCACGCCGGATACGCCGCCGACGTGGTCGAGATGATCATGGCTCAGCACCAGCACCCGAATCCGGGTCACGTGCAGCTCGTGCAGGCAGCGATCCATCGATACCGGGTCCGGACCGGCATCGACGACCACCGCGCTGCCGTGGCCCGCGTTGAGCACCAGCCCGTCACCCTGGCCCACGTCACAGGCGACCACGATCCAGTCCGGCGGCGGCCAGCCGATCAGCACCGCCCGGCCCGGAATCTGGATCAGCACCCCGAGCGCGGCCGCGACCCCCAGCAGCACCCGGGCAGCCGGCCGGCGGCACAGCAGCACCACCGCCGTGCTCAGCGCAGCCAGCAGCAACCCGCCCCGGACGCCGGCCGGCCAGGGCAGCGAGGCGCCGGGCAGCGAGCCGAAGTACTCCGCCACCCAGACCAGCCACCGGCACGGCCAGCCGGCCAGCTGCGCCAGCAGCACCGCCAGCGGCAGCCACAGCACCGAACTGAGCGCGGCCAGCAAGCCGAGAATGGTGGCCGCTGCCACCACCGGCTCGGCAAGCACGTTGGCCGGGATCGCCACCAGGCTGATCCGGCCGCTGATGCCCGCGATGATCGGCACCGTGACCAGGTGAGCCGAGGCCGCCACCGCCAGCGCCTCGGCCACGCCGGCCGGCACCCTTCGCCGGCGCAGCGCCTGCACCCAACCCGGGGCCACCAGCAGCAGCGCCGCCGTCGCGATCACCGACAGCGCGAAGCCGAAGTTCACCGCCAGGCCGGGTTGCCACAGCAGCAGGCCGAAGGTGGCCGCGGCCAGCACCGGCAATGCCGCGCGTTGCCGTCCGGTGGCCAGCGCGATCAGGGCGATGCCGGCCATCACCGCCGCCCGCAGCACGCTCGGCGACGGGCGCGCCAGCACCACGAAGCCGACCAGCACCACCGTGCTGACCAGCGCGGTCACCGCCGGGGAGGCCCGTCCGCGCCTGAGCAGCAGCGCCACCGCACCCACCACCAGGCTCAGGTTGGTTCCGCTGACCGCGGTGAGGTGGGTGAGCCCGGCCACCCGGAACCGTTCGGCCAGCACCGGGTCGAGCTGGCTGGTGTCACCCTCGACCAGGCCGGGCAGCAGCCCCCGAGGCAGCGCCGGCAGTCCGCCGGCCGCCCGCTGCAGGCCCGAGCGCATCCGGCCGGCACCGCGCTGCCACCAGGGCGGCCGTCCCAGCAGTTGCGGGTCCGAGCGCACCAGGACGGTGGCGGTCAGCAGGTTGTCCGGCAACGGTGGGCTCAACCGGCCGTCCAACCGGACCCGCTGGCCGGGCAGTACCCCGCGCCAGGCATCGGCCGGTCCCAGCACCAGCACCGCGCCGGACAGCCTCGTCCACCGGCCCCCGATCAGAACCGCGCGCAGCTGGGCGTCGACGGCCGTTCGCGGCGAGCCGGCCGTTCCCTGGGAACCCAGCGGCCGTGGATCACCGCGGACCTGCAACTCGGCGCTGACCTCGACGCCGGCTCGGGCCAGCCTGGACAGCTCACCGTCGTGCGCGGCGTGCAGCCGCACGGCCAGCGGAGCCAACAGGGCGGCCGAGCAGCAGGCGGCGAACGCGCCGACGAACAGCACCGGCTGCCAGCGGGCCGCGAACGCGAGCACCGCCGCGACCAGCACCGCCGCGAGCACCGCCAGGGCCACCGCGGTGGCGCTGTGCCCGAGTCCCCACAGCACCGCCGCCCAGCCGGCCAGGGCGCCGAGGGCCAGCCGCAGATCGACCGGCTGGCTCATCCGACGGCGACCAGCGACTTCAGGTCGGCGTACTTGCTGTCGCCGATCCCGGAGACCCCGCGCAGCTGGTCGACGGAGTCGAAGCGGCCATGCTCGGTGCGCCAGTCCAGGATGTGCTGGGCCAGCACCGGGCCGACGCCGGGCAGGGCGTCGAGCTGGGCGAGGGTGGCCGAGTTCAGCTCGAGCGGCCCGGTCGTGGCGGCCGCCGGCCCGGAACTGGCTTGTGAAGCGGCACTTACGGCCGCCGCCGCCAGCCCGATCAGCAGTTGCTCGCCATCGACGAGCTTGCGGGCCAGGTTCACCGTCACCGGATCCACCCCGCTCAGCAGGCCGCCCGCTGCCCGCACCGCGTCATCGACCCGGGCACCGGACGGCAACCGGTAGACGCCGGGCCGGCGCACCTTGCCGACCACGTCGACCACCAGCGCCGCGGCGGCGCCGGACCGAGCCGCCTGCGGCGACTGCAACGAGCCACCCGGCACCAGCGGTGCCGCCGACGGACCACCACTGGTCGGCGGCGAGCCACCCGGCCCCGACTCGGCGGCCAGCATCGGGTGCGGCCGCGCCGACAGCACCCAACCACCGGCCACCAGCACCGTCAGCGCGGTGACCACCGCCATCGCCAGCACTCCCCGGCGGCCGGGGTTGAGCTGGGCACCCGCCAGCCGGGACGGCGCGCCGGGTTCCAGCGCCCCCGACCGGGCCACGGCCGAACTGCCCAGCAGCCGGCCGAGCAGTCCGGCCAGCCTGGCCGCTACTCCGCGCTTCTCGTAACCCCGTTCCACTCCGACGACGCTAGGTAGCCGACGCGGGCCCGAACCGACTCGCCCGGGATCTGTGGGAAAACTCCATGGTTGTGGATGGGAGACTGCCCGATGTGCCTGTGAAGTCCGTGCCCACCGCGTCGGCCGCCACGGCGCCCGGCCCGTCCTGGCGCCCGGTCACCTTCGCCACCAGGCTGTGGAACTCCGGCTACCGGCCCACCCTGATCGCCACCGCGTTCGCCGCCGTGCTGGCCTGGGGCTTCCTGCTGCTGCCGCCGATGAACACCGACCTGGCCGCCCAGCTGGCTCGTGCCGACTTCGCCAGCAGGTACCCGGTCTCGATCATCGACTTCCGGTGGTTCGGCGGCACCGTCGAGTACGGCTACACCCTGTGGGCTTCGGCGTTGATGGCCCACCTCGGCACCAAGGTGACCGGCGCGCTGGCCGCGGTGATCGGCACCTGGTACACCACCCGGCTGCTGCACCGGCTCGGACCCACCCGGCCGGTGCTGGGCGGCATGGCCGCCGCGGTCACCCAGGTGGCCAACGTGGTCGAGGGCCGGATCACCTTCGCCTGCGGCCTGACCTGCGGCCTGATCGCGGTCACCCTGTTCACCACCACCCGGGTGCCGCGCTGGCTGGCGGTGCCGCTGGCGGTGCTGTTCAGCCTGCTCTGCGGCGGCGCCAGCCCGGTGGCCGGCCTGCTGCTCTGGGTGGCCGGCGGGGTGGCGTTGCTGATGCGGCGGCCGGTCGCCGCCGCGGTCCTCATCCTGCCGTCCGGACTGACCATGGCGATCACCTCGCTGATCTTCGGCGACGGCGGCCACCAGCCTTTCACCTTCGCCGACTGCCTGAAGTCGCTGACCGTGCTGGTCATCGTGCTGGCCACCGTGCCCCGCCGCTGCCACCCGATCCGGCTCGGTGCCGGGCTCGGGGTCGTGCTGCTGATCGCCGCCTTCGTGCTGCCCACTCCGGTCGGCTCGAACGCCACCAGGCTGGGCCTGCTGTTCGCGCTGCCGATCGCCGCCTCGTTCGTGCACTGGCGCACCCGGACGCTGACCGCACTGGCGCTGCTGGCGATCCTGGCGCTGCAACTGCCGATCAACCCGGCCACCGTAGCCAGCACCGGCCGGGTCAGCGGCTACAGCGCCTACTACAACGCCCTGATCGAGGGGATCCGGTCCCGTGGCCCGCTCACCGGGCGGGTGGAGGTGCCCGAGATGGCCGGGCACTGGGACTCGGTCTACCTGGCCCGGGGCGTGCCGCTGGCCCGCGGCTGGCTGCGCCAGACCGACGTCCGGCTCAACGACGCGGTGTTCTACAAGCAGAAACCCACCGCCGAGTCCTACCGCCGGTTCCTCACCGACAACGCGGTGCAGTACGTCGCCGTCCCCGACGCCGAGCTGACCCGGTTCGGCAAGGACGAACTGGCACTGATCTCGACGAGGCTGCCCTACCTCAGCCCGGTCTGGCGCAACGCGCACTGGATCCTGTACCAGGTGCAGGACTTCGCGCCCCTGGTCGATCCGCCGGCCCGGGTGCTCAGCCAGCAGCCGGACGCGATCGTGGTGGCGGTGCGGCCGAACAGCACTGTCCGGGTGCGGCTGCGGTGGTACCGCTGGCTGGGTATGGAAAGCCAGGACAAGCAGGCCTGCATCTCCCAGGACGGCCTTTACGTCACGCTGCACACCGGGCGCGGCGGCAACTACACGTTCAACTCCCGGTTCCCGATCGGCACCGGCCACTGCCCGAAGGCCTGACCAAGCCATCACCAACCGGGCTGAACCGCGGCCGGACGAGGCCACCATGTCAGTGCCTGCTGACGACCACTCCGAGCAGTCCCGGCCCGACGTGCGCGCCGACCACCGCGCCCACCTCGGACTCGTACAGCTGCCCGAGATGGGGCAGCTCCTCCTTGAGCCGGCCGGCGACCTCGGCGGCCCGGTCCGGGGCGGCCAGGTGCTGCACCGCGACATCCACCGGGTCCGAACCCGCGGCCTGCACCGTCAGCTGCACCAGCCTGGCGATCGCCTTGGACGCGGTCCGCACCTTCTCCAGCGGCATGATCCGGCCGTCGGCCAGGTGCAGAAGCGGCTTGACGGCGAGCGCCGTGCCGAACCTGGCCGCAGCCGTTCCGATCCGACCGCCGCGGTGCAGCCACTCCAGCGAGTCGACGTAGAACAGCGCCGACGTCCGGTCCAGGGCGGTGCGGGCGGCCTGTTCCACGGCCTGCGGCCCCGCCCCGTTGGCTGCGGACCGGGCCGCCGCCAGCACCGCGAACCCCAGCGCCATCGCCGCCGAGCGCGAATCGATCACCCGGATGATGTCCGGCTCGAACTCGGCCGCCGCCAGCCGCGCCGAGTCGCAGGTGCCCGACAGCTCCGCGGACAGGTGCAGCGAGACCACTGTGTCCGCGCCGGCGTCCAGCGCGGCCCGGTAGACCTCGACGAACTCAGCCGGCGTCGGGCGCGACGTGGTCACCACTGTTCGGGCCCGCAGCGCGGCGGTGACGTCGGCCGGGGTGACGTCCTGGCCTTCCAGCCCGGTCCGCCCGCCCAGTTGCACCTGCAGCGGCACCACCTGCACGCCCAACTCTTCGGCGAGGCCACCGGGCAGGTAGGAGGTCGAATCGGTGATGACCGTGACCTGCTGCTGCGCTGCCATCTGCCGAACGTTAGACGACGAAGTTGATCAGTCGGCCCGCGACCGTGATGACGCGCTTGCTGGGCCGGCCCTGCAGGGCCGCGACGACCTTCTCATCAGCGCGGGCGGCGGCCTCCATGGCGGCCGGGTCGGCGTCCGCGGCGATCGAGATGACCGAGCGAACCTTGCCGTTGACCTGCACCGGCACCTCGATCCGCTCATCCACCAGCATGGCTTCGTCGACCTCGGGAAACTGCTGCCAGGCCAGTGACTGCTCATGGCCCAGCCTGGCCCACAGCTCCTCGGCGGCATGCGGGGCCAGCGGCGCCAGCATCAACGTCAGCGCCTCGGCGACCGCCCGCGGCGTGCCGCCGTCGGGATAGGCCTGCGTGACGGCGTTGTTCAACTCGGTGATCCGGGCGATCGAGGTGTTGAACCGCAGCGTCTGATAGCCCTCCCGCGCGGCGGCGATGGTCCGGTGCAGCAGCCGGTTCAGCTCCGGCGGCACCTCGATGTCGGCCACGTGCGGCTGGCCGGTCTGCTCGTCCAGCACCACCCGCCAGATCCGCTGCAGCAGCCGGTACGGCCCGACGATGGCCTTGGCGTCCCACGGCCGGGACTGGTCCAAGGGACCGGAGAACATCTCGAACAGCCGGAAGGTGTCGGTGCCGTAACCGACCACGAACTCGTCCGGGGTGACGACGTTCTTCAGGCTCTTGCCGATCTTGCCGAACTCGCGGCTGACCGGCTCGCCCTGGTAGAAGAAGCCGCCGTCGCGCTCGATGACCTCGGCCGCCTCGACGTAGAAGCCGTCGGCGTTGGTGTAGGCCGGCAGTTGCAACATGCCCTGGTTGACCAGCCGGTGGAAGGGCTCGCGGCTGGAGACGTGGCCCAGGTCGAACAGCACCTTGTGCCAGAACCGGGCGTACAGTAGGTGCAGCACGGCATGCTCGACACCGCCGACGTACAGGTCCACGCCGCCCAGCGGCCGCTGCGCGTCCGGGCCCATCCAGTACTGCTCGATCCGCGGGTCCACCGGCGCCGTCGAGTTGTTCGGGTCCAGGTAGCGCAGCTCGTACCAGCTCGATCCGGCCCAGTTGGGCATGGTGTTGGTCTCGCGCCGGTAGGTCTTGGGACCCTCACCCAGGTCCAGCTCGACGTTGACCCAGTCGGTCAGCCGGCCCAGCGGCGGCTCGGGGTCGGAGTCGGCGTCGTCGGGCGGGTAGGACTTCGGGGTGAAGTCGTTGGTCTCGGGCAGCAGCAACGGCAGCATCTCATCCGGCAACGCCAGCGGCTGGTCGTTCTCGTCGTAGACGATCGGGAACGGCTCACCCCAGTAGCGCTGCCGGCTGAACAGCCAGTCACGCAACCGGTAGGTGGTCGCAGCCCGGCCGCGGCCGGTGCGCTCCAGGTAGGAGATCGTGGCGGCCTTGGCCTCGTCGATGTCCAGGCCGTTGATGTCCAGCTCGTCATTGGCCGAGTTGATCGCCGGCCCGTTGCCGGTGAACGCCTTGCCACCGGAGTCCTCGAAGCCCTCGCTGGGCTGCACGGTGCGCACGATCGGCAGGTGATAGGACTCGGCGAACTCCCAGTCCCGCTCGTCCTGACCGGGCACCGCCATGATCGCTCCGGTGCCGTAACCCATCAGGACGTAGTCGGCAATAAAGATCGGCAGCTCGGCACCCGTGACGGGGTTGGTCGAGAATGTCCCGGTGAACACGCCTGTTTTGGCTTTGGCGTCGGCGCCCTGGCGATCCAAGTCGGTCTTGGCGGCGGCTTGGGCCTGGTAGGCGGTGACCGCCTCGGCCGGCGTGGCGTAGCCACCGGTCCAGTCCGGCACGGTGCCCTCCGGCCAGGCCGGCGCGACCAGCTCGGCGACCAGCGGGTGTTCCGGGGCCAGCACCAGGTAGGTCGCCCCGAACAGGGTGTCCGGACGGGTGGTGAAAACCGTCAGCTCACCGGCCGGTGTGGGAAATGAGATGTGCGCGCCGACCGAGCGCCCGATCCAGTTCTTCTGCATCGTGCGGACCTTCTCGGGCCAGTCGATGTGGTCCAGGTCGGTCAGCAGCCGGTCGGCGTAGGCGGTGATCCGCAGCATCCACTGGCGCAGCGGCTTGCGGAACACCGGGAAGTTGCCGCGCTCGGAGCGCCCGTCCGGGGTCACCTCCTCGTTCGCCAGCACGGTGCCCAGGCCGGGGCACCAGTTGACCGGCAGGTTGGCGACGTAGGCCAGCCGGTGCCGATCGATCACGGTGCGGCGTTCGGTGGACCCCAGCTCAGCCCACGGCTTGCCGAAGTCGTTGCTGCCTGCGTCCGGCTGGCGGGTGCCGGCATCCAACTCGGCGACCAGCTCCGCGATCGGACGGGCCCGGCCGGTGCCGCCGTCGGCCTGGCGGTCGTAGAAGGAGTTGAAGATCTGCAGGAAGATCCACTGCGTCCAGCGGTAGAACTGCGGGTCGGTGGTGGCCACCACCCGGCGCTGGTCATGCGCCAGCCCCAGCGCGCGCAGCTGGCTCCGGAAGGTCTCGATGTTCTTCCGGGTGGTGATCGCGGGGTGCTGGCCGGTCTGCAGCGCGTACTGCTCGGCCGGCAGCCCGAAGGCGTCGAAACCCATGGTGTGCAGCACGTTGTCACCGCACATCCGCCGGTAGCGGGCGTAGACGTCGGTGCCGATATAGCCCAGCGGGTGCCCGACGTGCAGCCCGGCCCCGGACGGGTAGGGAAACATGTCCTGGATGTAGGTGTGCGGCTTGCCGGCCAGCCGCTCGAACCCCTCGCTCAGCTCACCGCTCGGGTTGGGGGCGTTGAAGGTGCCGCGACTGGCCCATTCCTGCTGCCAGTGGGACTCGATCCGGTTGGCCAGCGCGGCGGTGTAGCGAAACGGCGGCGCGTCGGTGGCGCCGTCCGGCTGCGCGGTGTCGCTGGGCTGCGCGGTGCTCGGCTCTGCGGTGCTCGGTTCTGCCGTCTCGCTCGGCTGCGCGGTGCTCGCGGTCATGATGGGACTCTCCCGATCGTGGTGCATCGTTGATGTGCTGGGCCGCTTCGATCAGGCCCCGGACAGACGAAGAGCCCCTGCCGAAGTTGCAGAGGCTCGAGCCGCACTGGGTCGGTTAGCTGACTCAGCGCGGCTCGATAAGAAGCAGGTAGATACCCATGCCGCTGATAGTACCCGTCAGCTAGCCGCCGGGTGCGGACAGGATCGGGCGCAGCCGGTCGGCCGCCTGCTCGCCGACCGCCCGGTGGCAGTCCCAGCCCCAGTGGATGCCGTCGACGTTCATGCCGGGCGTGCCGAGAAACGGCTGCACCCACTCGTCCAGGCGCAGCAGTTCGACCTCGGCCCGCCGGCCCCAGTCCAGAGCGGCCCGGATGGCCGGCTGGTGACCGGTCCGGACCCGGCCGTAGCCCGGTGCGTCGTGCGGCGGCGGCACCACGCCGAAAACCTGGATCCGCGGGTGGAAGTAGCGGATGCCGGCCACGCACCGGCTCAGGTAATGGTCGGTGAGCGGCTGCGGCAGGGTGCGCCACCGGCCGCGCAGCAGCGCCGAACCCAGCGGCTGGATCCGCCGGAACAGTGCCGTGGCAGCGGTGCGCAACGGTCGCGGGCGCAGCAGCCGGATGCCCTCGCGAAGGTGGGCCGGCAGCACGGTGGGCAGGTAGTCCATGCCGCCGACGGCGAGTATCACGACGTCGGCTCGCGGCAGCAGCACCGAGTACAGGTACGGATCGCGGGTGAGGGCGAACCAGGCGTCGCGGGCGGTCCAGCCCCGGCGGCCGAAGATGGTGGCCTGCCATGGCTGGTCCGCGGTGCTCAGCGCGCTGGCCAGGACGTTCGGCCAGAGCCTCGGTTCGGTGGTCAGCTCACCGCGACCGGGGCCGTGGAAGGCCAGCGAGTCGGTCAGCAGCAGGATCTCGCGCGCCGGGCGGTCAGGCATCGGCGTCGGAGTGGTCCCCCTCCGGTGCCAGCGACGGGATCACCGGCCCGGGCGGGCCGGCGTTGTGGGCTCGCAGCGTCCAGCCATCACCGCTGTCGCGCAGCTCGGTCCAGTGGCAGTTGGCCAGCGGGCCGAGAATGGACGGCGTCTGGGGCAGACCGAGCAGGGCCGCGGCCAGGCACATCGAGGTGGCGCCATGGCTGACCAGCACGGTCAGCTCGACCTGGGGCAGCTCGCCGAGCGCCTTCACCGCCCGGACGGCGACCTCCTGCCGGCTCTCGCCACCCCGGCGGGTCACATCCCGCCCGGCCAGCCAGTCGGCGAACTCCTCGGGGTAGCGGGTCCGCACCTCGTCGCGGGTCAGTCCCTGCCAGTGGCCCAGGTGCCGTTCGCGCAACCGCGGGTCATAGACCAGTTCCTGGCCGGTCAGGGCGACGATCTTCTGGGCGGTCTGCTCGGCGCGGCGCAGGTCTGAGGACACCACCAGGTCCGGGTGCATCGCCGCGATCAGCGCCGCGGACTCCAAGGCCTGCGCCTGGCCCACCTCGTCCAGGGGTGGGTCCTCCTGGCCCTGGTAGCGGCGCTCGGCGTTCCAGGCGGTCCGGCCGTGCCTCAGGATGACCAGCCGGCGCAGCACTAGGCCTCGTCCGCCTGGCCGGCTCCGGCGGCGTGTCCGGCTGCGGCGTGTCCGGCTGCGGCCTGCCCGGCTCCGGCGGCGCGGTTGGCTCCGGCGCCCTGCGGGGCGCCGTCGACGAACTCGATCTGCGGGCAGTCCTTCCAGAGCCGTTCCAGTGAGTAGAAGACCCGCTCCTCGGCATGCTGGACGTGCACCACGATCTCGGAGTAGTCCAGCAGCACCCACCGCCCGTCGCGCTTGCCTTCGCGGCGCAACGGCTTGGTGCCGGCCAGCCGCAGCTTCTCCTCGACCTCGTCGACGATCGCCTCGACCTGACGCTCGTTGCTGCCGGTGACGATCACGAAGACGTCGGTGATGGCCAGCCGGTCGCTGACGTCGATCAGGACGATGTCGGTGGCAAGCTTGTCCGAGGCGGCCTGCCCGGCGATCCGGGCGAGCTCGATGGCGGTATCGGTGGCGGTCACGATCGTCCAGAATACCGGGCGCTCACGACCCGACTTGCCCACGGACGGAGTCGCCGTCCCAGCCGGCTCACTCGACGAGCCGGATTACCCCGTAGTCATAACCCTTTCGCCGGTACACGACGCTCGGGTGGCCGCCGTCGGCATCGGCGAAGAGGTAGAAGTCGTGGCCTACCAGTTCCATCTCGAACAGCGCCTGATCGATGGTCATGGGCTTTGCCGGATGCTCCTTCTCGCGGACCACCCGGCCGGGGCCGTCGGGCAGTTCGTCGTCGGT
>DASZEI010000372.1:0-3105 GCA_035940975.1 Jatrophihabitans sp.
GCGTCGGCCTGCTCGTCACGCAGGATCGCCGCCAGCCGCCCGGCGGGCTCGTCCACCGGCAGCGAGGCGAAGCCGCGGTGCTCGTTGCGCATCCCCGAGTCCGGGTAGTCCAGCCTGATCACCTTGGCGCAGCCCAGCGCCGCGGCCGAGCGGTCCAGCTCGTCGGCCCGCCGGTCAGCCAGGTCGCGGCCCGGCGCGCCGTCGCTGAGCCCGGCCTCGCCCCGGGTGGCGACCACCAGCACGACCCGGTGGCCCTCGGCCGCGGCCCGGGCCAGGGTGCCCGCGGTCAGCAGCGCCTCGTCGTCGGGATGGGCATGGAAGGAGACCAGGCAGAAGCTCATCGGCGCCGGAGGTCGGCCAGCGGCTCCGAGCCGGCCGGCACCGGCCGGCCCAGCTGCTCGAAGGCCCGCCGGTAGACCTGCTCGCAGGTCCCCAGCACCTCATCCCACCGGTAGCCCGACCCGCCGTCCTGCTGGTGGCCGGCCAGTTGCGCCCGGCTCGCCGGCGAGCAGGCCAGGCTCACCAGCGCGGCGGCCAACTCCTCGTCACTGCGCACCAGCAGGCCGTTGCGGCCGTCTTCGATGAAGTCCGACACCCCGGTGCTGGCGAAGGCCAGCACCGGCAGGCCCGCGCAGTGTGCCTCGAGGGCGGCGATCCCGAAGGATTCCAGGGTGGCCGGCGAGACGTAGAGGTCGGCGTCGGCGAACCGGTCGCGGATCGCCGGCTGGTCCAGCTGGCCGGCCAACTCCACCCAACCGGTCATCCGGTGCCGGCGCAGGTAGTTCAGCATGGTCTCGCGCTGCGGGCCGTCGCCGATGATCTGCACCTCGATGCCGATTGCCTCCGGCACCCGGGACCGGACCGCCCGCAGGATCCTGAGCAGCTGCAGCGGCCGCTTGCGGGCCGCCAGCCGCATCACGCTGACGATCACCACCCGTTGCCGATCGGGTGCCCGGCGCGGCAGCTGCCAGAGTTCGGGGTCGACGCCGTTGGGCAGCACCGAGATCTCGGTGCCCGGCCGCAGCACCCGCGACAGCGAGTCGGCCGCCACGGTGCTCACGGCCGTCCAGGTGATCGGCCAGGCCCGCCAGCCCAGTGCGGCGTCGAAGCCGCGGAAGATCGGGGTGGCGTAGGACCACAGCGAGTGCAGGGTCGCCACGGTCGCCACCGAGGACCTGCTCGCCGCGCCGGCGGCCAGGTAGGCCAGCGGCGAGAAGGTAGAGGCGTGCACGTGCACCAGGTCGTAGCCGCCGTGTGCCACCGCGTGCCGCCCGCCCAGGCTGGCGAGGTAGCGGATCGAGCCCGGCCGCGAGCCCGGGCGGGCCGGCCTGATCACGGCCAGACCGTCCGGGGCCGGCGCCAGGCCGTCCGGTGCCGGGCCGGCAGCCGGAACCGAGGTGATCACCGTCACCTCATGACCGGCCGCCAGCTGGGCGGTGGCCAGGCCGTGCACCTGGCGTTCGATGCCACCCATCCGGGGCAGGTAGCAGTCGGTGACGTGCGCGATCCTCATCCGCCAGGGCCACCGGCCTGCCGGCTGCTGAACCCGGACCGCCCGGCGCCGACGGAGAGCCGGGCGGCTGCGAGCAGGTGAGGGTGGGCTGGCATTCCGCGAATCGTACCGATGCCGACCCCGCCCCGTGGACCGGCACGCAAAGAATCGTCTCATTGACATCCTCTCCACATCTTTGAGTTCCTAGAGTGCCGGGTATGCGAATCTTGGTGGCCGAGGATGACGTCCGGATGGCTTCGATGCTGCGCCGCGGCCTGGGTGAGGACGGCTACGCGGTGGACGTCGTGGGTGATGGCTTGGAAGCGCTGTGGCAGGCGACCGAGATCGACTACGACGCCATCGTGCTGGACCTGATGCTGCCCGGCGCGGACGGCTTCGAGGTCTGCCGGCGGCTGCGCCAGGCCAACCGGTGGGCGCCGGTGCTGCTCCTGACCGCCCGCACCGACGTACGCGACCGGATCACCGGCCTGGACAGCGGCGCCGACGACTACCTGGCCAAGCCGTTCAGCTTCAGCGAGCTGGCAGCCCGGCTGCGGGCCCTGATCCGGCGCGGCAGCCCGCGCCGGCCGACGGTCCTGACCGCCGGAACCCTGCGGCTGGACCCGGCCGCCCGGCTGGCCTGGCGCGGGGACACGATGCTGGAGTTGTCGGCCAAGGAGTTCGCGCTGCTCGAACTTTTCCTGCGACACCCCGGTGAGGTGCTCAGTCGTGCCAGGATTCTGGAGCACGTCTGGGATTTCGCCTACGAAGGGGTGAGCAACGTGGTCGACCAGTACGTCGCCTACCTGCGCCGCAAGATCGATCGTCCGTTCGGGATCGAGCAGCTGGAGACGGTGCGCGGCTCCGGCTACCGGCTGCTGGCCACGGCCAGATCCAACACCGTCCCGGTCGGCTAGCTCGCCGGTGCCGATCCGGCTCAAGCTTGCCCTCCAGTTCACTCTCGTCACCCTGATCCTGCTGCTCGCGGTCGGAACGCTGTTCGTGCTCGACCTGCGCACCGACCTGCAGCGCAGCATGGACAGCGAACTGCGCTCGCATGCCGACGACCTGATCGCCCAGCTGGACGGTGCCGACGCCGTAACCGCCTCGAAGGGGCGGGTGCGGCTGCCCAGCGGCAGCTACGGGCAGGTGCTCGACAGCACCGGCCGGCTGGTGCTGGCCACCGACGACACCCACCTGCGGCCGTTGCTCACCCCCGCTCAGGCGGCGGCTGCCGGCCAGGGCGAGCGGCTCTTCGACGGCGTGCTGCAGCCGGATCCGCGCGGCCAGCTACGCCCCCGCCAGCAGCAGGTACGGATCCTGTCCGAGCCGGCCGGCCAACCCGGCCGGGTGGTCGTGGTCGCGACCAGCCGGGAGGTGCTCGACCAGGCCAGCGAGCGAGCCGCCGTACAGCTGCTGATCATCGGGGCGATCGTGCTGCTGCTGGCCGGCCCCGGCGCCTGGCTGCTGGCCCGGGCGGCACTGCGCCCGGTGGAGCGGATGCGGGCCCAGGCCGCCGAGCTGCAGGCCCACGACGCCGGGGCGGGCCTGTCGGTGCCGGGCGGCCGGGACGAGATCTCGCGGCTGGGCGACACCCTCAACGCGCTGCTGGG